>JAKAMP010000390.1 GCA_021812865.1 Bacteroidota bacterium
GCGCAATAAAAATATCAGAAGGAAAAGAATGGAGTAAGGTTATGTATAGAAAGCTAAAAACCAAGCATCTCATTGCTGTATTCATTATCCTGCTGGTTGTCTTTGCCCTGGTTGAACTGAAGGACAAGTTCCGCAACGACCGGTCGCTCAGGGCACAGGTGATTACTGTCGATACCTCAGAAATTGCTGGCATTGTCATTTCCTCCATCCAGCCGGCACAGACGGTTGAGCTTTCGTTACACAAAACAACATGGGTAATAGGCCATAACCGTAAGGAGTATGTTGCCGATCAGCCTATGGTTCACAATATTCTCCTGCGGCTGGTCAACCTGAAACCTGAATGGCTTGCGGCAACCGGAAAGGAACAATGGAACGAATTCCAGGTGAGCGATTCCCTCGCCACCAGGGTTGTGATCCGGAAAAAAAACACAAAAAAAACGGTAACGCTTTTTATCGGAAAGATTACCTATCAGGCGCCCCAAGGCCCGTACGAGCAGGGAATCATCAATTCCTATGTAAGACTGGATGGGGAGAATAAAGTATACGCGGTGCAAGGATTCCTTCGCATGGATTTCCCGGCCGATGTAAATTCATATCGCCTGAAAAATCTTTTGGGCCAGAATGTTGCGGATTGGACAAAGTTTACCTTTACTTACCCGGCCGACAGCTCCTTCGAACTGGTAAAAAAGCAGAATCAATGGTTCATTAATAACCAACAGGCCGATTCGGTAAGGATGATGTTCTACCTTCAGGATATCGTCAAACTGAGCGGAACCCATTTCACCGACACCATTGCCGGAAATAAACAAGCCCTGCTTTCGCTCACCATCGAAGGCAACAACATGCAACCGGTTGTGCTGAATGCATATGCTTCGGCCAAGGCATCCGATTACCTGATCCATTCATCCTTCAATACCCAGGCATGGTTTATCGAAGACAAACACACATTGCCTTCACGTTTGTTCAAATCAAAATCGTATTTTCTGAAGACCGGGAAGATCAAAAAATAAGAGGCTGGCAAAACCAGCCTCTTCCATCACAAAACCTAACCTAACTAACCAAAAACATCACAAGATTCATGATTTCATGAGTCTTTCCACTTCCTGCCAGTTCACCACATTCCAGAAAGCAGATATATAGTCGGGACGACGGTTCTGATACCTGAGATAATAGGCATGTTCCCATACGTCGAGCGCCAGTACCGGCTTCCCCTTCAATTCAGAAATATCCATCAGCGGGTTATCCTGGTTAGGGGTTGAACCGATGGTAAGTTTTCCGCTGCTGTCCATCACAAGCCACGCCCAACCTGAGCCAAACCTACCGGCAGCTGCCCTGGAGAATTCTTCCTTGAATTTATCAAATGATCCGAAGTGGCGGTTCAAGGCATCGAGAACCATCCCCTGGGGTTCACCTCCTGCATTCGGAGCCATGAGTTTCCAGAAAAGACTGTGATTGTAAAATCCCCCGCCATTATTCCTCACAGCCACGGTATATTTAGAAACACTTTTCATTAATTCCTCAATGGAAAGCTTATCCATATCGGTGACTGCAACTGCGGTGTTCAGGTTATTCGTGTATGCTGCATGATGCCTGGTGTAGTGAATTTCCATGGTCAGGGCATCGATGTACGGCTCGAGTGCATTATATGCATAAGGTAGTTTGGGCAATTCGAATGACATAATCGTAAATTTAAATTGTTTATTTAGACTTTTTCTAAATAAACGTCAGACTCACCGGAAGGTTCAAATATTATAAAGATTTTTACACCTTTTTATCTGTTTTATGAATACTAAATATTCTTTACTGATTCAGGTTTCAGGCCTGGAGTAATTTTCAAGAATATCAACATCGGAAAGTGAATGACCACCGAATGATCACCGAATGACTATCGGATGGCCTCGAATAGCCTTTGTTTGATGAATGGTGTACCAGACTGTTCAGTATCGCAGACTTTTCACCAGGTAATGCTGTACATAATCTTCAACCCCTTTTTCCAGAGAGGTGAATGGTTCCTGGTAACCTGCGGTGCGAAGTTTGGTCATTTCGGCCTGGGTAAAGTACTGGTATTTATCGCGTATGTCAAGCGGTGTGTCAATGAATTCGATTTTCTCCTCCACTCCCATGCTTTGAAATACCGAGCGGACAAGATCAAGGAAAGTCCTGGCTTTGCCGGTACCGAGGTTGTAAATACCAGATGATTTGCGGGCTTTCATCAGAAACATGATCACATCGGCCACGTCTTTCACATAAATGAAATCGCGCATCTGTTCTCCGTCCCTGAAGCCTTCCTTGTGCGAACGGAAAAGCTTCATTTTCCCGGTTTCCCTGATCTGGTTGTAAGCATGAAAAACCACAGAAGCCATCCTTCCTTTATGGTATTCATTCGGCCCATACACATTGAAAAATTTCAAGCCTGCCCAGAAAAACGGGCTGCGGGACTGGGCCAGCACCCATTTATCAAACTCGTTCTTCGATTCTCCGTATGGGTTCAAAGGTTTAAGCGAAGGAATGATGTGGTGATCGTCCACATAACCCAGTTCACCATTACCGTATGTCGCTGCGGAAGATGCATAGATAAGCGGCAGTCCGTATTTGAGGCAGGCAGCCCAGACGTATTTCGAATAATTCAGGTTAAGTCGTTCAAAAACCGTGCGGTCAAATTCGGTGGTGTCGGTTCTTGCGCCGAGGTGAATGATGATCTGAATAAAGCGATGATTCTTTTCAATCCATGGAAAAAACTCATCACGATCAACCCGTTCGGTATATTGCTTATGGCTGAAATTTCCAGACTTCCCGGGTTTACTGAAATCATCAACCAGTACGAGATCCTTGAAATTTTCCTCATTCAGCCTTTGTGCAACAACGCTTCCTATAAAGCCGGCCGCGCCTGTAACCACAATCATGGTGTAATATTTTTAGTTTGACTTACGAAAATTGACTGTTGAACCGGTGGTAACATCCCGCTTTTTGCTCCTTTTTCGAGCAGGGTGGTAATGGCCTTCTTTCCCTCCTCACCCATCTGCACTGAAAACTCGTTCACAAAAAGGTTTATATGCTGAAAAATTACCGATTCATCGAGGTTCTGGGCATGTTTCTTTACGTAAGGAAGAGATACCAATGGTTTTCCGAGGGCATACTTAACGCTTTCGGATAGCAACCGGTCGAAGGCCGTTTTCACCTCTGCCGGCAGGCCACGCCTGATAATGATTCCTCCCAGGGGTAAGGGTAAACGGGTAATCTTTTCCCACTCTTCCCCGAGATCGGTCACTTTTCGTAAACCCTTTTGCGGGTAGGTAAAACGGTTTTCATGGATAATCACACCGGCGTCGGTTTCGTCCGACAACACGGCCTCCTCAATGTCAGAAAACAGGTACTCCTTCACATGCCGGGCTTCCGGGTATATGATCGACAAAAGCAACCTGGCGGTGGTATGCACCCCGGGAATGGCTATCAAGGCATCGTGCAACTCGTCCTGGTAAATCTTCTTCTTGCTTACCAGCACAGGCCCGTTCCCTTTACCAATAGCGCTTCCAGCAGTTAACAATTCGTATTGATCAGCAAAAAAAGGATAGGCGGCAATACTTATCTTACTGATATCCAATTCGTTATTTTTTGCCTTTTTATTCAATTCCTCCACATCCGACAGCATAAAGTCAAATTCCGTTCTATCCATATCCAGCCTTTTGTTAACAATGGCCTCG
>JAKAMP010000391.1 GCA_021812865.1 Bacteroidota bacterium
GTCATTCCTGAGTACAGGGAAAGTGGTGAGGGAAAAGAAATAAGCCCATCGATTTATTACGATTGGGTTGATTTTATCTGATCAATGCTTTAAGGAGATAACGAAGCTTTTTTTCATTTATCTTCGGTTTACAAATACTTTTTAACCAAGGTCGTTTGGAAAAATGAAATATGGCGTCTATACCAGAATGAACAGGAGAATTGTGTCAGGCATAATATTCCTTATGTTTTTGGCGGCGTCTGTTCATGCTCAAAATGGTTCCGGATTTCTCAGTGACAAAAATATTTTTGTGCTGGATGTGCAGGATCATTTTACCACGCGCGAATTGACGAGGGATGCCTCGGACAACCTGATCCGTAATATCAATAAGATTCTGGATAAGGCAAATCCTGATCGGGTAATATATTTCCAAACTATTATCCGTCAGCTGAATATTTCTTTTAAGGGCATTCACCTTGTTCCTTTGCCTGATCTTGGGTATGACAAACGGCTAAATTTTGTTGGAAATTTCTTCATTAAAAAATACAAAGAAGATGCCTTTTCAGCAGAAGCTACGAATCAATTGTTAGACAAATATAAGAATGGGGAGATCATTGTCATGGGACTGATGGCTGAAGGTTCAGTAACGGCAACTGTACTGTCAGCCTTGGGAAATGGATATTCTGTGGTGATCATCCCCGAAACCATTGAAGGGAAAAGCACGAACAGCAAAGAAAGAGTGCTGGAAAAACTTCAGAAAAAAGGCGCAAAAATTATTCATCTTTCAGAAATCATAAACCCTTAACCCCTATGATTACCAGGATATGGCACGGCTATACCAGCCGTGAGAACGCCCGGGCGTACGAAGAATTACTAAAAACGGAAGTGTTTATAGAAATTAAGAACAAGCAGGTGGAAGGCTATAAAGGCATTCAACTGCTGAGACGCGAGTTGAACGACGAGGTTGAGTTCATCACCATTATGCAGTTCACTTCCCTGGATGCAGTGAAAGCCTTTGCAGGAGAAGAATATGAAAAATCATACGTTCCTGCTGCCGCCCGCAGAATTCTCAAACGGTTTGATGAAAAAGCCCAGCACTACGACAGGAAGCTGGAACTTACCTATCCCTGAAACGAGGGAATGATTGTTAACGGATGAACTGTCGCAAGGAAAGATGTACATTCTGAAAAGAAAATCCGGCCCGTTGAGGGGGAATTTCCCGCTCGTTAGCTGTATATTTGCGGAGATTCTATAAAAAAACGGGCAGGCTACAGGGAAATTACGATGGTATCGCCCCAGATATTTTTCGCAAAAACCCTGAAGGACTGCCCGCAGAAGGTTGGACAAAATTTTTTCAGCCCCATAAATAACTGCCTTGCCGGTCTCTTTGCTGCGGGGCGGTTTCCCCATTCGTGTCTGCATAATTTTTCTCCGGTTACAAATGGCATTCCTGCTCTCGTGCTATAGCTGAGGCCAGAACCGTAACCGCTGTTGCCGACTCCTCTTTCTTTCAGTCCGGGATTTTTGAATCTGGTTTCCATGCAAGTTCAATTAGGGGGATTACCAGTAATGTTTCAAAATATGTGCCATAAAAGGCTAATTGGATTGCAAAGAATGGCAAGTAGCAAATATTCTTGAGCATATCAGTGAGCCCTACAATTTGTGTCCCGCGATCTTTTTTTTGCCATCTAATGGTTAATTTTATTGTTGAAAATGAAAAACCTATGAACAGTACGAAAGGGAAAGCCATATTTGCACTTATAGCCGGTTTCAGCATGCTTGCTTTATGGTGCATGCTTTATGCCACTGGCCAGATAGCTGAACTTGCCACAGAACCGGTACGGATTGGTTTTCACCTGGTATCGGAAATAGCCACAGCATTGCTACTGGTTGTTTCCGGTATTGCTCTTATTCTAAAGAAAAGCCGGGCGAAGGAAATATTCCTGCTTTCCTCCGGGGCGCTCATGTATTCCGTGCTGAATGCTGCAGGTTATTACGGGCAGCAACACAATACGGCCGTGGTATGGATGTTCGCGATCATCTTTATCCTGGCTATTGCAACTCACTTGCCCTTAAAGCGGGGTGATGGCAAAAAATAACTGATCCAATTCAACCGATATGAAAAAACTGATTCCCCTCCTTTGCATCATTCTCCTGGCCGGGTGTCACAGCGGATCCAGGGAATTGTCTCTCCGGCAGGCGCCGGAAGATGTTCACGCGAATACTGCCTGGCCGGTGATCCATTATTATGACCAGGATCATTTGCTGCGTATAGCCATGCCCCTCGGGGGAATTGGCACAGGTACGGTTTCTCTGGGTGGAAGGGGCGATCTTCGCGATTGGGAGATCATGAACCGGCCCTCCAAAGGTTTTGTCCCTGCAGGAATGGCTTCCCCGTTTTTTTGCCTGTATGCAGAATCAGGGGGGAAGAAAATTCTCCGGGTACTGGAAGGGCAATTAGATAAGACCAGTTATGAGGGCAGTCACGGAAGTACCGCTCCGAATGCCGGTCTTCCACGTTTCAGAAACTGCTCCTTCGCGGCTGCCTACCCAATGGCCCAGGTTTTTCTTTCTGATCCCAATGTTCCGCTGCGGGTGCGCATGGAAGCCTTCAATCCGCTGATTCCGGCCGACGATGAAAATTCAGGACTGCCTGTGGCTATTCTCCGGTATGTGCTGGAAAATAATACGGACAAGGATATCGAGGCGACCATCTGCGGAAGTCTGCCTAACTTTATTGGGAATGACGGTTACGTGAAGCAGAGAAACTGGTGCGGTGATTTTCTGCCCACCGGGGAAAATAACAACGTAAACCGTTTCGTAAAATCGGGCGCTATACAAGGCATCCTGTTGGAAAGCAAAGGCGTGGATCCGAAGGCTGAACAATGGGGCACCATAGCCCTGGTTACTGATTCGTCTGAGCCCGTAACCTGTCGCACAGGTTGGAAAGACATAGGCTGGAACACCGGCATGCTTGGGTTCTGGGATGATTTATCGGCCGACGGGAAGTTGGCATACCAGGAAAAGGGAGGAGAGCATAATCCCATGGCCTCCCTGGCCGTGCAAAAGAAAGTTCCGGCTCATGGAAAAGCTACCATCACTTTTTTGCTGGGCTGGCACTTTCCCAACCGTTTTACCTGGACAAAACACGGCATAGTAACGGCCTGCTGCGGAACGGACAATGATCCGGGTGATTGCATTGGGAATTATTACACCACTCAATATGCCAATGCCTGGGACGTGGCAGAAAAAGTATTCCCGCGGATCGATTCCCTGGAAAAGGCTACCCTGGCTTTCGACAAAGCTTTCTGTGAGGCTTCGCTGCCGGCGGAAGTGAAGGAGGCTGCTCTTTTTAACCTCAGTACCCTGCGCAGCCAGACTTGTTTTCGTACACCCGACAAACGGTTTTACGGATGGGAAGGTACCTGTAACCAGCAGGGGTGTTGCAATGGTTCATGTACACACGTGTGGAATTATGAGCAGGCCACGGCTTTCCTTTTCGGGAACCTGGCTCAATCCATGCGTGAGGTGGAATTTGCCTGGGCAACCGATAAACGGGGTTTGATGAGTTTCCGGGTAAACCTTCCCCTGAAGTATGCCAACGAATTTAACCGGGCTGCAGCCGACGGCCAGATGGGATGCATCATGAAGATGTACCGTGACTGGCAGCTTTCGGGCAATGATTCACTGCTTCGCAGCCTGTGGCCGGGCGTGAAA
>JAKAMP010000392.1 GCA_021812865.1 Bacteroidota bacterium
CTCCCACCTGGTCAATAGCTGCATTCCAGATCAGCGCTATGAGGAGGAATATTCTGAAAGGAGTAGACTTGATCTGCATAGGCGTTTCTTCTGGTTATATAGATGGCTAAAAAATTCATCAGGTTGCGTTACTTCCTGTTCAATTATACATCGATCGTTCTCTTCACAAATGTATCTCAATTATATACCTGTGTTTACGAAAAAAGCACAAAGGATGTTAACAATTCTTAAAAGTTTTTCTTACACACTTGAATTTATAGCAAAAATAATGCCCATCCGCAAGCCGGACAGGCACTATTGCTTAAATGATAAGGAAAGGATTTCTTATTCAGGGCAGGAATTCAGTCTACATAATCAGTTCAGTTTTTCACAATCTTCTGTATCCAGCTGTTTCCATTCCTGTTGCTAAACCGTAGGAAATACATTCCTTCCTGCAGGGAGGAAATGTCAACCTGTGCGGAGCCGTTTACCCTGAACTTTTTGAGTAACCTGCCGTCGGAAGACAATACCTCGAGGGTCACCAAAGAGCCGGCAGCGTCGATGTTCAACTGTCCGTCTGTGGGATTTGGGTAAACCGATGGAGCGGACTGTGATTCAATTTCGGGCAGGCGGGTAAGCAGCATATTTCCCATGCCGGAAAGCTTCCTGTTTGAATAGATGCGGAAGGCGCCCGGAAGCAATTGAATGTTGCAATCCTTAGGCGATACGTTAATGCTGTCCGATCCGAAATAATCGTACCATTTGCCTTCTGTTCCGAAATGTACGGTGGCAGTATTGCTAACCACATCGCAATTGGTAACCACATGGATTTCGGTAGTATTGTCGGTGAGGGTGATTTGTTTCACTGCGCCGGTAACGTCCATGGAACAGGACCCATTCGTGAATACCGGTTCTGTTTTCTTAAGGTTTATAAGGGAAGCAGTGACATCATACAGTTCCCTCCGGCTGGCCTGCAGGTAATAGTCCCAATGGGTAGGTTTGATTGAAGTACGTCCGCCCGTTTCGATGCTCACATCGTAGCCCAGTTCGCCAAATTCCCAAAGCATTTTAGGCCCGGGCACAGTATAGAACAGGCAGGAAACAAGTTCCTGGCGTTTGAGAGCCGTACTGAGGTTCTTAATACTGTAGGTGCCGGAACTGTTTCCGTAGGTAAGGTTCTTGAACATCAGTCGTTCTTCGTCATGGCTTTCCATATAGCCCACGAGGTTCGGATTGGTCCAGCCGCGGTTTGCATAGGATATCCAGCTGATATCCCAGCTGCATGGGCCCGATGCAAATCCCATGCTGGCTTGGTTGTAGGCGCAGTTCAAGTTGCCCCAGGGCATCATGCCATAGTTGGCCAGCACAGTTTCTTCGGAATTCTCGGTGAAATGTTCGAGGACTACATAGGCTTTCGGATTGGTTTTCCAAATGGAATCGGCGTAGTTTTCAAGGATGGCGATCCGCGATGCATCATAGGCCCAGCCATCGCCAGGGGTATTGGTGAAGCCTTTGGAGAAATCGAACCTGAATCCATCGATCTTGTACTGGGAAAGCCAGTAAGAAAGTACCCGGCTTACAAAGTATTTGGTGGCAGGGCTTTGGTGGTTGAAATCATAGCCCCATGAATAGGTAGGATTGGGCGATGTGATGTTATACCAGGGATTCTGGGCCGTGGGATTGGCGCCGTCGAAATACATCCTTACCAGGGGGGACTGCCCATACGAATGATTCAGTACAATGTCCTGGATCACTGCGATGCCGTTTTTGTGGCAGGAGTCGATGAACCTCTTGTAATCGTCTTTTGTGCCATAAGCCTTATCGGGGGCAAAATAGAAATCGGGATTATAGCCCCAGCTGTTGTTTCCTTCGAACTCATTGAAAGGCATCAGTTCAATGGCATTTACACCAAGGCGTTTGAGGTAGGATAAAGTGTCCATCACGGTTTTAATGTCGCGGTTATCGGTGAAATCGCGGATCAGAAGCTCGTAAATGATCAGGTTGTGCTGATCAGGGGGAGTGAAGTTGTTTGTCTGCCAGTTAAATGAGGGCTGGCCGGTTTGAATCACGCCGGCAATCTCGGTAGTTTTCCCCACCGGATAAGGTTTCAGGTTGGGATAGATGGTAGAAGAAATATACTGATCGTTCCAGGGATCGAGGATCTTGTCGCAATAGGGATCGGCAATCCTGAGGTTCCCGTCGATGAGGTACTGGAAGGCGTATTCTTTCCCGGGAACAAGTCCATTGAGGGTAATCCAGAAACGGTCGCCGTCGCGGTTCAGCATGTACATGCTGTCGGGAATCCAGTTATTGAATTCGCCGATGAGGTATATGCTTTTTTTATAGGGAGCATACAGAACAAACGTCACGGAGGTATCGCTGGTATAGTTGATGCCGTCTCTGACACCGGCTGGAAGTGAGGCTATCTGGGTTGTACCACCTACCAGGAAATATGTGGTATCGGCGGCTGAATGGGTTCCCTGCCAGGCCATAGCCACCAAAGTATTCAACCGTGTTCCAGAGGCTATGATTGTGTCCACAATGGATCCGCTATTGGATGTTTTCAAAAGTGTTCCATTTAGGAACAATCCAATTGTACCACCGCCGTTAATCGAATCAGCATTGAGCGAATTGACCTGAACCGGCACAGCTTGTCCGGAGGTATCGAGTGAAAAATTGCTTGCCGGCAAAACAAAAGATACATTAACCTTGTTATTGTACACCGTGTAAAAAATATCTGTATTGTTCACATCCTTTCCTTCGTAATAGGTTGTACCGGTATAAGGTAAAGCGCTTCTGAAAACGAAAGCCAGCTTTTTTATGGTATCGGTTGAGGCAACCTGGTAATAATCTCTGATAGAGGGTTTGATTTTCAGGGAGTAATGATTGGCATCTATGCGCGTCATTTTGCAATCAGGAATATTCACGCCCCATGCGGCTTTAACATATTGCCAGTCGCTCGAACTGGTACTTTTATCGGTAATCACTCCGGTATGGGCGTAAACATCTCCTGTATAATTCATAAGTCCCATATTGCCCTTTGTGGCATCGAATATCACGGTAACGGAATCGATATCCTGCGGCAGGGGAGGGGTAACGGTAATGACCTGCGCTGAAAGGGCCAGGGAAAAAAGCAGGCCTGCCATGATGGTGAGTAGTCTTTTCTTCATAGAAGAATATATTTTAGATGGGAAAGGTATGAAAATCCTCAGCAAGCCGGTGAGCAAATGTACATTATCCTTCTGCTGATATATTTTATAACGAATTGATTGTCAAAATTAAAAAACGATGAAATCATAAAAGTAAAAAAAAGCTGCCCTGAGCAGGGCAGCTTTTTAAAGCATATCTGATTATTTTTTCTTGTTCTGGGTGATAGTAGCCTTCAGGGCCCATGGATCGAGAGTAATGGTGTAGTTCCCGGCTGTAGCCAGGGAAATATTGTTGCCACCCTGAGTAAGGGCAGTGAGGCTTCCGCCCAGGTTAACTGTCCATCCTCCATTGGCTCTGAATTTGTATGAGCCGGCCACCATGTCAATCGTAGCTGTAAATACTTTATTGACAGCATCCCAGGTCATAGGCGAATCGGTAGACCATCCGCCGGGAGTAGCATCACCAATCAGACCCCAGGTGTTAGCGCTGTAGGTATACTGGTTAGGGACGCTCAGATTAAGGGTAATGGCATAATCACCGGCGGCACTGACTGCAATGAGA
>JAKAMP010000393.1 GCA_021812865.1 Bacteroidota bacterium
GTGGTACTGCATGGTGTATCCAATGATGTTTGCCACCTTGTTATACCGGCCATCGTCAAGCCTTTTCATGGCGTGCAGGATCCTGCGCTGCACAGGCTTCAGTCCGTCATAGATATTGGGAACAGCCCGTTCGAGGATTACATAGGAGGCATAATCCAGAAACCAATCTTTGTACATTCCACTGAGGTGAACCATGCGATGCATGGAATCTCCGTCGGGCATCTGATCTGGGAATTCTTCTGGATTTTCCGGTTGAATATTGCTGTTATCGGGAGTATCGGTATTCATTAAAGTCTTCAGTTATGATCGATCTATTCCTGCAATGCTGCTTCTTCTTCCACCAGGTCAAGTTCTATCTTCAGGTTATCGATGATGAAGTTCTGGCGCTCAGGGGTGTTCTTTCCCATGTAAAACTCCAGCAGGTCGCCTACGGTGTCTTCCTTGGTGATTCTCACTGGTTCGAGCCTGATGTCGCCGCCGATAAAAAACTTGAACTCATCGGGCGAAATTTCACCCAGTCCTTTGAAACGGGTGATTTCGGCATGGTTGCCCAGTTTGCGAATGGCTGTCTGTTTTTCCTCTTCGTTATAGCAGTAACGGGTTTCCTGTTTATTTCTTACCCTGAACAAGGGAGTTTGCAGAATGAAGAGGTGGCCTTTTTTTACCAGTTCAGGGAAAAACTGCAGGAAGAAGGTAATCAGCAGTAGGCGGATGTGCATGCCGTCCACGTCGGCATCGGTGGCAATCACCACGTTGTTGTACCGGAGGTTTTCCAGTCCATCTTCAATATCGAGGGCTGCCTGGAGAAGGTTGAATTCTTCGTTTTCGTATACGATTTTTTTGGTCAGTCCGAAAGTATTGAGAGGTTTCCCCTTCAGGCTGAACACAGCTTGCGTATGTACATCGCGCGCCTTGGTGATGGAACCGCTGGCCGAATCGCCCTCGGTGATAAAAATTGTCGATTCGAGTCTTCGTTCATCATCGGAATTATAATGGATCTTACAATCCCTGAGTTTACGGTTATGCAGACTAGCCTTCTTGGCGCGGTCGCGGGCAAGTTTCTGAATGCTCGAAATGGCTTTGCGTTCCTTTTCCGATTCGAGGATCTTCTTCAGCAGAGTATCGGCGGTTGAGGGATTTTTATGCAGGAAATTATCAAGATGAGTGGATACAAAATCCATGATGAAATTTCTCACCGAAGGACCTTCTGGTTCCATATCTTTGCTGCCCAGCTTGGTCTTAGTCTGTGATTCGAACACGGGTTCTTCCACCTTGATGCTGATAGCGGCAATGACAGACGAACGGATGTCGGAAGGGTCAAAATCCTTCTTGTAAAAATCGCGCACGGTCTTCACCAGCGCTTCCCTGAAAGCTATCAGGTGCGTGCCCCCCTGGGTAGTATGCTGGCCATTTACGAAGGCGTAATAATCTTCTCCATAACCGTTCCCATGTGTTAAGGCAATTTCAATATCCTCAGCCTTAAGATGGATTACGGGGTACAGGATATCTGAGTTGATGTTTTCGTTCAGCAAATCGAGCAGCCCGTTGGCCGAATAAAATCGTTCTCCGTTAAGCCTGATGACCAGCCCGGAGTTCAGGTACACGTAATTTCTCACCATTTGCTGGAGGTACTCCAGGATGTAATGATATTTCCCAAACATTTTCTCATCCGGGATGAAGCTCACCAGGGTTCCGTTGCGCTGGTCCGTGTCTTTTTCAGATTCATCGGATACCAGGTTCCCTTCTGTAAATTCTGCGTACTTGTTGTGACCATCGCGAAACGACTGGATGGAAAATTTCGAAGAGAGCGCATTCACCGCCTTGATACCCACACCGTTCAATCCCACGGATTTTTTAAAAACCTTGGAATCGTATTTTGCGCCGGTATTCATTTTGGAAGCCACGTCGAGCACTTTGCCCAATGGAATGCCGCGACCGTAATCGCGCACTTTCACCATTCTGTCGGTGATGGTAATCTCGATCTCCTTGCCGAATCCCATCATGAATTCATCGACGGCATTGTCAAGTACTTCTTTGAGAAGGATGTATATGCCATCGTCCATGGAAGAACCATCGCCCAGTTTTCCAATATACATTCCCGGACGTTTACGGATATGTTCCTTCCAGTCAAGGGTTTTTATTGATTCCTCATTATATGCAGCAGTCATGGTTCCTGAATAGTTTGGGCAAATATAATCAAAACGGATCTTGGCGGATAATTAGTTTATCAACACAACCTGTTGAAAGGCAGTGAATAAATACTTTGTAAATAACTGAAAAACAGCTTATTGCTCAAATAAGCATGGTGGCTTCCACCCTGAAGGTGGTATTGAGGTGTTCATGGAAGGTTTTCCGGGTGTCGAAAATCCAGTTCCAGCCCTTGGAATACCTTGTTCTGGGCCATTCTGCGAAGAGTGATGGACGCCGGGATACGATTTCCCCTTTATTATTTGTGTAGATTTCTTCAGTATCGGATATAAGACAGGATGGATAACGGGAGATAAGCCTGATGTGTTCTTCCTGGATTTTCTTCCTGAATGGCTTCAGAACTTCCTCGTTGCCACGATGATGCTTGCTCATGTAATCGTGGAGAATGCCGTCGAGCTGGGTAAGCAGGTTAAGCGACACAATGGCGCCGGGGCGGATGTCGGAGAAGGGATCAAAACCGCTGCTCGATAGTTGGTTCAGCATTTCCGTATGAAAGTCTTTCTGGTTGATGAGGGAAGGAAGCTGATGAACATAACCGGTGAGTTCTTTTTCGATCAGATGAACCTGAGGGTATGATCGTAGTTTGTGCTTCACCTGCATTGGGTGGAAAATATCGATAAGGAAAATTGTTTCGAAGTTATTCAGCAGAAATTCCAGAGGAATGTCCAGCAGCCAGCCGCTGCCAAGAACTGCGATACTTTTCACCGGAGGAATTTCGCGGCAGAACTGCACAATGTAACGCTGTGAGTTCTCAAGGTGGCTTCTCCAGTTCTCATTTTCCCTAAGATATCGGTGAATAATCCCCTGCTGGTCTTTCGGATAGCCGAAAAATTCAACCGGATCAATCTTTTTGTTAAAAAACCAGTTCATGATGTTTTATTTTCTTTCTCATGTATTCGAGTTCAGTCACAATGAGATTTCACCTTCGAAGCCTGGGATATTGCATCGAATTCCCTGAGATTCATAGAGATTTTCGTTGAGCACCTTCATTCGGATGCGATATTTCTTTTGCATGAATAATCCTTTTCTTGGCAATCCAGTATGTTGCCGAGAACCATTGAGAGAAAGAGCGCCTTGTAATGAGAAGCAATCCAGAAAGCGGACTTTTCCACAGGCCCAACTTCGGAACAGGTTACTTTAGGGGAAAACGCATTGGAACGGCCGGTTTGTAGGATATGATACCATTCTTTTACCATACTGGAAAAACTGGTAGGATTGTTCCTCTGAAGTTCAATGCCATTCACTATTTGCATTATCCATCCCAGGAGCGGTAACCTGAAATTCTCGGCTTTCGACATCCATCGGAAAAGTTTATAGAGATTTTGGGGCACAATGATGTCTATTGCCGATTGATGATTCGAAACAATCATATCGCTTTTATGGTTCTCAACGCTCAGATTCCACAATGAATTGATGAATTCAGCCTTGTTTGCCAGGAATGAATGCAACATTCTGCTCGGAACAAATCTTTCACGGACAAA
>JAKAMP010000394.1 GCA_021812865.1 Bacteroidota bacterium
GTAATATCCTGGATTGCATAATCGATATCGATTCCTGAGGGAAATTTTTTTCTGAACACCAGGTTAAACTCTTCCTCAAAAGAGGGACCAATCACAAATACTATTTTTCCAAATCCAGCCCTGAGTGCATCGTAGATTGAGTATTCAATGATGGTTTCGCCCGAGGGGCCAAACTTATCAACCTGTTTCATGCTGCCGTACCGGCTTCCGATTCCGGCAGCGAGCACCAGTAAGGTTGGTTTCGGTTTCATAGGCCTGGAATTTAACGAAGTTTATGACCGTAGAATGCGTAATAGCCAATGAGCAGATAGGCAGGTACGCAAATCCAGTATGCCTGGTGGAAGCTCCATACATCGACCAGTTTTCCATAGAGCAGGGGCAACATGGCGCCACCAGCAATAGCCATAATCAGAAGCGAGGAGGCTATTTTCGTGAACCTGCCGAGACCTTCGATAGCCAGGGGCCAAATAGCGGGCCACATGATGGCATTGGCAAGCCCGAGCAAGGCAATGAAGGCCACTGATAGGTCAAAAGGCAGGGCAGTCTGCATAAAGGGCAGGTGAAAATAAGTCTGTATATGCAGGCTGCTTGTAAAAATAGCAGTAAGACTGAAGATGAACCCAAGAACAGCCGATACGCCAAGAGCGGTTGCCTGTTTTATATATTTCGGAATGAGAATGATCCCGAGAATGTAACCAACCACCATAGAGAGAAGCGTATAGGAAGCGAGCAGACGGGCCGACTCGAGGGGAATGCCCTGTGAATTGCCATAGCGGATAATGGTGTCGGCGGCAATCACCTCTACTCCCACATAGAAAAAGAGGGTAATCACGCCAAGGGAAAGCTGGGGAAACTGAAAAACACTGGTTTTGCTGGCATTTGCGGCAGCCACCTCATCGGTTTCATGCTCGGTATCAATCTCCGGAATGCTGGCATAACGAAGAAGCAAAGCAAGAAGAAGTAAGGTGCCGAAGATGAACAGGTAAGGAATAATTACCCTGTGAGCAAGGGTATCGAGAGCAGCTGCCCGGGCCACTGCATCCATGGGCTTCAGGCTTTCCACAAATGGATTGATATCCTGAAGAATCACGGCGCCCAGGATCAGGGGTGCAATCACACCTGCCAACTTGTTGCAAATACCCATGATGCTGATCCTCTTGGCAGCGCTTTCAATAGGACCAAGAATGGTAACATAAGGATTGGATGCGGTTTGCAGAAGAGCTAGTCCTGTACCCATCACAAACAAGCCGGTGAGGAACAATCCATAGGTACGGGTAAGTGCGGCGGGAATGAAAATCAGCGCACCCAGGGACATCACCACCAGTCCGAGGGACATCCCCCGCTTGAATCCTGTTAACTTCAAAACATAGGAAGAAGGAATGGCCATCACCACGTAGGCAATATAAAATGCAAAGGTAACCAGGTAAGCCTCGAGGTCGCTGGTAAGTTCGCAGGCAATTTTCAGGTAAGGAATCAGTACGGCATTCAGCCAGGTCACCGCCCCGAATATGAAAAAGAAAACTCCAATGGTCGTAAGTGAAATGATATAATTCCGCTTATCAATGGTATTTGCTGCAGCACGGGTACTCATAACACAAAATGATTAATGAATTAAAATGGTGATAGTTAAGTTAAGTCAAAGTTTCGATTAAAAATTCAAATATAGAAAGGATGCAGAATAATCATGCATGCAAAACATATTATTTTCAGAACAGGCATGTTTCCATTTATTCGAGCCCTATCCCAGTCTCCTGATCATCTCGAGGCACATGCGTGCGTTATGGTACGGGCATTTCCACTGACTTACTTTCGGGTAGCTGTCAACCGGCCTGTGATCCCTGTCAATACGGTAATACCATTCGCCCCTGTTGTGATCGATAACAAATTCTTTGAGGTAATTCCACATGCCGGCAGACTGGCGGAGGAAGCCCTGGTCGCCCGACAACTGGTAAGCGTTGTAAAAGCCCACTACGGCTTCGGCCATGGTCCACCATTCCTTTTCTCCATGATCGGATTCCCCCGGGGCCCTCTCATACCGAAGTCCTCCGTCGCTGTCAATTCCTTCCAGGCTTGCCCTGGCCATTTCAACAGAAACGGTTTTCATCCTCGAAGTCCATTCAGCGGAATTAATGCTTTCGGCTGATTCAAGCAGCAACCAGCTACCTTCTATATCGTGGCCATAAGATACTTTCTGGCTTCTCACGTTCCACCGTTCATCGAAAAACAGGTTAAAGTGCCTTGTTTTTGCATGAATTATGTAGCGGTCGAATAGGCCGAGCAGGTTTTCCACCCTTTGTTTCACCTGTTGGTTTTGGGTAAGACGGAACAGGTTTGCATAGGCCTCGATCACATGCAGGTGGGTGTTCATGCTCTTCCGCTCATTCATATCGATGGCGCTCAGTCTCTGGTCCTCATGCAGATTCCACTCTCTGTCGAAGGCTTCGAGGTACCCGTTCAATTCAGTGTCGAGGGCATGGCTCTCTATTAGGCTGAACAGTTGCATAGCCAGGTCAAGGGGTTCATTTTTACGGGTTAGCCTTGCATATTCGGTGAGGGCATAAATTGAAAAAGCCTGTGCATAGGTCTGTTTGCGGGTTTCGAGAGGGTTTCCCTGCGCATCGATCATCCAGTATGTTCCGCCATATTCGCTGTCGAAAAAATGCCTGGTGAAATAATGGTAGGCACGGTGGGCGAAAGCGCCGTACGCAGGATTCCCGGATTGAAGGGCAGCAGCCGAGAATGTCCACAGTATACGCGCATTCAACACTCCGCCTTTGGGGGCCGCTTCATTCACCTTCAGGTCGTTGGAAATTTCCCCGTAGAAACCCTGGTTTTTCTCATCCGGGGTATGGGTTTGCCAGAAGCGGAGAATATTTTCCAGTTCGCCGGCAAATTCTTTCGCCTGCAATGGGCTATTTGTATTCATGGTATATGAATAGTGTCGTGGTAATTATATAATTGTGCCGGAAATCCTGCATGAATGAATCAGAATTTCCGGCAACCTTTTATCCGAATGGTAAAATGCACCTGTTACGGAATCATTTCTCAATAATCATCGCCCAAGGCGAAAACCGGTTTTCTTCTGATCCACATCCCACGGGTAAAATCGGGGAATTCCTGCGGTTCGCCTCCCTGGGCGATGGATCTCTCTGACAGCGGCGTGATGGAACTCCATGCAGCCGCGTCGTATGCATCGAGGGGAGGTTGTTCCCCGCGTTTAACCGTTTCGACAAATGCCCTGTCGACAAAGAAATCCATTCCACCATGACCGGAGCCTTCGGCCTCCCCGGCAAACTTCTTCCAGAGCGGGTGATCATATTTGGTAAGCCAGTCGGCAGCCTTATCGTACTGGTCATATTTGCTTACGCCTTCCACATATATGAACTGGCCTGGGTCATCAAACTCTCCACCACCGGGTCCCATCCAGAGGCCTTTTGTCCCCTGTACCCTGAAGCTCAGGGAATAAGGCCTGGGAAGGTTGGTGTCGTGCATTACCACAATGTTTTCCCCGTTGAAGGTTTCGATCACAGAGGTCACGATATCGCCCAGCTTGAATTCGATGGAAGCGTTGGGATGTTTGTCGCCTGCTTTCTGTACAATATAATTATGCAGTCCCCTGGATTTGGTGGCTGTGGAGGTGAGGCTCTTAAACCGGTTACCGCGGTTTATGTTAATCATAGTGGCCACCG
>JAKAMP010000395.1 GCA_021812865.1 Bacteroidota bacterium
TTCTATTCCTGATTTTATTAAAGCTTCATTGTAAATTTGGAAAAAATGTAGGAAAATTAGACATAGATTGTTGGAAAATCCAACATATTCATTGATATCAATATGATTACTCGTTGAATATCTTACACTTATATCCATGGCATATTCTTGGTGAGTTTTAAAAAAAGACGGTTAAAATGTTGACCATAAACCTTAAAATAGCTGTTAAGAATATACTGAAAATGCCGGTGCTTTCGGTACTGAAAATTACCGGGCTTTCGATGGCCATACTCACAATCATTCTGATTGTCTTATGGATGCGGAATGAGTTCAGTTATGACCGGAGTGTTTTATATCCTGTCCGGACCTACCGGCTAACCATTGAGGTAAATGATCCGTCGAAGGGCCTGCATTCGCATTTTGCAAGATGTTATCAGCCGTGGCCCACATTTTTCGCAGGGTATTTCCCAGAGATAGAAGAAATGGTACGCATCTCCAGGATCAATAATAACATTGTCAAGACAGGTGAAAGCAAATTTAACCTCAGGTATCACCAGGTAGATTCATCTTTTTTCAGGTTGTTTCATATCCAGGTCACGGGTGGAAGAATAAAAGATATTTTTTCTGATCCCAACCAGCTCATCATCAGCCGTTCAGCCTCAGTCCTTTTGTTTGGCAAAACTGACCCGGTAGGTAAAACCATTACCATGTATTGCCTGAATTGTCAGGAAAAGAAGAAATATCTGATCAGTGGTATCATGGAAGACCTTCCTTCGACTTCCCATCTGCACCTGGACCTTGCCGGACCGTTCGAGAACCCGGCAAATCCACCCCCTGACTGGGCATATTACTATTTTGTTCTGAAACCAGGAACCGATGTATCTGAACTTGAGCAAAAATTTCCGCAATACCTCAAATCACAGAATCTCAATGAGGATATCAAAACGAGTAGTTTCCACCTGCAAAAGATTACTGACATTCATCTGAAATCGAACAAGGACCGGGAACTGGAAGCCAACGGAAGCATGTCGGGCATATATATTTTTATGGCAATCGGTTTCTTCATCCTTTGCATTTCACTGATCAACTTTTTCAACCTTCAATTTTCAGGGATGCTCAGCGGATTTTCCCGTTACCGGATCATAAGATTGTTTGGCGCGTCGGGATACCAGGTATTCATGCATTCAGCCACAGAAGTGCTGATCATCCTCATCATTGCACTGAACCTGTCCATAATAGGACTGGAACTGTTGTTGCCAGCCTTTAATCAATTCACCGGCAAAGAAATATCACTTACCAATCAAAATGGTGCGATTACTTCGGCATTGGTTTGTGCAAGTCTTTTCCTCATCTCCTTTCTAACCGGCGTATTACCCGCTGCAATTTTGTTTCCCCGCATGAAAACTTCAGCCTATTCTGATGAAGAGGGCAATCCGCACCGGATCATCGTTTTTGGGAGAAAACGCCGGAACATTTTTCTCCAATCATTGATAGTGATTCAATTCACGGCAGCGATCGTTCTGATCACAGGGACGCTTGCCATTTGGCAGCAGAACAATTTTCTGATGTCAAAGAACCTGGGAGCCGGACAGGAAGACATTATCTGCGTGAGGAACCTTCCTGTTCAGGTAGTCAATAAATATGAAATTTTCAAATCAGAACTGCTTCAGAATTCTTTGGTAAAAGACGTCACATCAACCTTTGAAGACCCTTCGGACGAAGCGCTTGACAAGTTCACCTTTGAAGCGCCTGGAAACAGGAAAGATACCAGCGGAAAAGTATTGTATGTTTACCCTGCAGACAGAAACATATTCTCTTTTTATCATATTCCATTTCTGGCAGGAAGGAATTTTCAGCAAGGTCCCTCGGACGACTCATTGCCTGAAGAATATATCCTAAATGAATCGGCCTGCCAATTCCTTGGATGGAAACCGGAAGAAGCAGTTGGCCAGGATTTTAAACTGATTTTCCAAATCGGGAAAGACAATGTTTTTAAAGGAGGGAAAATTGTTGGTGTAGTCCATGATTTTTATTCCGGCTCAGCAAAGCATAAAATAGAGCCAATGGTATATTTCCAGAAAAGTTTCTGGCAATTCAGTTGTCAGGTTAAAATTGATACAGGCAGCAAAAAAGCAGCCTTGCAATACATTAAACAAACATGGGACAGGATATACACAGATTTTCCGTTCGATTACCGCTACCTTCAGGACTTATACGTAAAAATTTACCAGGCTGAATTCAGGCAGCAAAGGCTCATTACCCTGCTTACCTTTCTTGCCATTGTCATTGCATGCCTGGGTTTGTGGTCTATTTCAAGCCTTAATTCCAGAAACCGTTCGCGGGAGATCGGCATAAGGAAAGTGAATGGGGCAAGCACAAACCAGATTCTGGTTATGCTGAACAAAGAGATGGGATATATCGTTTTGTATGCAATTGTAATATCCTTGCCCATTTCCGTACTGTTCATCAAAATATGGATGCAGCAATATGCCAATCATATTTCTCCGGGCATATCCCTATTCATTGTACCCGGACTGGTTGCCCTTGCTGCGGCATTCATCACTACTTCCGTACAAAGCTTCAGAAGCGCAACCATCAATCCTGTCATTGCTTTGAAATATGAATAACCACATTGAAATCGCTTTATTCAGATTGTCGGTTCTTCCCGGGAGTGCAAAATCCTCAGTTTCATTTTTCTGATTGATCGTAATGCTGTTACGGGCGGGCTTCCTGTTCCGTTCTTCAGAAAACCGGATCGGTCATTTTCAGAACTTTTTTATTCCGCCGTTGTTATTGGTAAAGCATGGTTATTATTCTTACCGGTGGCAGGTTTTGTCCATAGCTATGACGATTACCCACTTAAATCAAATCATATGGAAAACGGATCCTTTTATTATCCTTCCCAGTCGGTGGTCGACAGGGCAAACGTTAAGGAATACGATGAAATGTACCGGTATTCTGTGGAACACCGGGAAGAATTCTGGGCAGAACAGGCCGAAAACCTGCAGTGGTATAAGAAATGGGACAAGGTGCTTGACAGCAGCAATCCTCCTTTTTACAAATGGTTTGTTGGCGGGAAGACCAATATTGTGCTCAATGCCATTGACAGGCATCTGGAGACAGAAACTAGGAACAAGCTTGCCCTGATTTGGGAAGGAGAGCCAGGGGATCTGCGCACCTATTCCTATCATGCCCTGAACCGGGAGGTTTGCCAGTTTGCCAATGTTCTGAAGAGTATGGGGGTTAGAAAAGGCGATGTGGTTACGATATATATGCCTCAAATCCCTGAGCAGATTTTTGCCATGCTTGCCTGTGCCAAAATCGGAGCCGCCCACAGTGTGGTATATGGAGGATTCAGCCATGAAGCGCTGGCCGACAGGATCAACGATGCCAACAGCAGGGTGGTGATCACTGCCGATGGAGGATACAGGCGTGGTAAGGTGGTGGAACTGAAAAGTGTGGTTAACAAAGCGATGGAACTCTCGCCCACCATGGAGATTTGCATCACTGTAAGAAGAACCGGCGCTGATGTATATATGGAGAATGACCGGGATTACTGGTATGAAGATCTAAAAAGCCTGCCAATAGCCGCTCATAAGTGCGAAACAGAACCCATGGATTCCTCGGATATGCTCTTTTTGTTGTATACCTCCGGTTCAACCGGCAAGCCTAAAGCCCTGGTGCATACCCATG
>JAKAMP010000396.1 GCA_021812865.1 Bacteroidota bacterium
GATTCGGTCTATCCGCTGGAGCAGGCGGCAGAAGCCTACGCCCGCTATGAACGCGGCGAGCAGTTCGGGAAGATCGTGCTTAAAGTACGTTGAAATATTCTCACCATATTCAATGTCTCAATACCAACAACCCTGCCCTATCTGTCATAAATCTGTTCCAGCATCCGCGCGTTATCCACGCTATTTGTGCTCAGAATGTGCGAGCCGGGCAAAATCGAAAGATGGACAACTGAAGGGCGGTTTTGTATCCCTGTTCGACGGCAATGACCTGAAGGGATGGAAGGTTCCGGAAGGCGACAATGGGCACTGGAAAGTGGTAAACGGGGTGATCGACTATGATGCACATAGTGAAGCAAAAGGGGACAAGAATCTTTGGACAGACAAGGAATACGATGATTTTGAGATGTATGTGGATTTCCGCATCAAGGAAACTCCTTATAAAAATCCGAATGTTCCTATTATTCTTCCTTCGGGTTTGCATAAGAAGGACGAGAACGGGAAGGAAATCCATATGGTTGTACCCGATTCAGATTCGGGAATCTTGCTGCGAGGCAACAGCAAGTCACAGGTGAATATCTGGTGCTGGCCCATTGGCTGCGGCGAGGTGTATGGATATCGCATGGATGAGGCCATGCCGCCGGAAGTTCGCAGGGGCGTGACCCCCAAACTCAATGCCGACAAGAATATCGGAGAGTGGAATACATTCAAAATCACCATGAAAGGCGACAGGCTCACAGTTGAATTGAATGGTCAGAAGGTGATCGATCGCGCCCAGTTACCGGGTGTACCCCTGAAGGGAGCTATCGGTTTGCAGCATCATGGAGCAATGGAAAATGGCGTTTGGGTAAGTCCTCCTGCCCTGGTTCAGTTCCGCAATATTTACATAAAAGAATTATAGCAATCAGAAGCGGCTGCGAGGTTTATTTTGGGGAATCTTGCGTTCCGGAGTGTATAAGGTTGAAATAAGGGTGACGAGGGTTGGTATGCATCCCGGAATGTTCAGTTGGTAATGTCCAGCCAGCGGCCTATACGGAAGGTTGAAATGGAATGCTACTAACCTAAATAATCCCCTATGAAACGAAGAAAATTCATTACGGCGACTACTGCAGCAGCAGGAATCACCATTATTCCCCGGCATGTACTGGGCGGTGTTGGGTATATTGCGCCAAGCGATCGCCTGAACATAGCATGCATCGGAACCGGCACCCAGGGAACCCGGGTTCTGCTTCAGCTTTTAAAACTTCCCGAGATCCAGATCGTATCCGTAGCTGACCCGGTGAAGGAAGATACGCGTTACCAGAACTGGGGCCAGTATGAACTGCGCGATAACATCAGGGAAGCCATTCAGGAGCCAAAGTGGGACGAAGGAGTGGAAGGATGCAGGGCCGGGCGGGTACCCGCTCAACAGATTGTCAATACCTGGTATGGCAAGCAGAAAGGCATGAAATACAAGGGCTGTGCGGCTTTTGAAGACTTCAGGGAGTTGCTCGAAAAGCAGCCGGATATCGACGGGGTGGTAGTAGGCACACCCGATCACCAGCATGCACAGGCTTCGGTCAGGTCCATGCAGAAAGGCAAGCACGTATATTGCCAGAAACCGATGACCAACTCGGTTTATGAAGCCAGGCTGATGTCCGATGTAGCCAAAAAGACCGGGCTTGCCACGCAGGTGGCCACAGCCAACGCTTCTTCCGAGGATGCCGACCTGCTGTGCGAAATGATCTGGAGCGGCGCCATTGGCCCGGTGCGTGAAGTACATAACTGGTCCAACCGACCGGTATGGCAATCGGGTTTCACGCAACTCCCAGCTGAGGAAAAGATTCCCGATGGCTTCAACTGGGACCTGTGGCTGGGCCGCGCCGAAATGAGGCCTTTCAGCTATGGGTACGCCCATACCGTGTTCCGTTCATGGTTCGATTTTGGCACCGGCGCCCTGGGCGATATGGGCTGCTATTCCTTTGCCAACATCTGGCGCGCGCTCAAGCTGGGCGATGTGCATAGCGTTGAAGCTTCAGGGAATACAGTAGTCGGATTGGTCAACGGAAATCCCGAACAGCTGCCTTACCTTTCCCATCCCCTGGCCATGAACGCCCATTTCGCCTTTAAAGCCAGGGCGGGCATGCCCCCGGTAGACCTTTACTGGTACGATGGCGGCATCAAACCTCCCCGCCCGGCTGAATTTGAAGCCGATGGCATCGACTTCGACCCCGATGGACTGCTCTTTGTGGGCGATTACGGCAAGATTCTCTGCACATTCAACGGGGGCAAGCCCAGACTCATTCCGGAGGCAAAAAACAAGTCATATCTCAAACCTCCGGCTACCATTGAACCATCGAAAGGTCATTACCAGGACTGGATAGCTGCCATGAAAGGTGGACCTGCACCGCGTTGTACCTTCCAGTCGGCCGCACCCATCACTGAGGCGCTGGCGCTCGGGATCATCGCCATGCGTACCGGAAAAAAACTGGTTTGGAACCCGGAAAGCATGACAACCAATGTAGAAGAGGCCAACCGGCTGATCAAACCTTCTTACCGGCAGGGATGGGAAATTTGACCTGGGAAAAAACTTCGCCCGTAAAATAGCGAAAGGAATCAGTTTGCTGTGCCATAAAGCCTGGATGGTATTGCTTTTAACTGCTGCCCCTGAACATCCCTGAAATGACCAGATAATTTGTTCATTGCCGAACGAAAAAAGATTTGATTTGGAGGGCGCCGGTATGTATTTTTCATTATTTTCATTCCTGTTTGATCGTTATCCTAACCATTGAAAAACATAACCTATGAAGAAGCTTTTCATCATTGCCGTTCTGCTGGGTGGTCTGCTCGGCCTGAGCCATAATACAGTGGCTGAGATCAAAAAGAATCCCGCAGGCTCCTGGAAATGTTCTGTTCCCGAAGCTCCCTATGAATACCAGGAATTCACGCTCATTATTACCAAAGACAACAATCAGTATTCCGGCAAAGCGTCTGCCGGGGGTTATGACATTCCCTTGAATACGGTTACCTTTAGCAGGAGGAAACTGCAGGTAACGCTGAACGTACAGGGACTCGATGTTACCATCGTCACCAAAGTGAAGGCGAAGAAAATGGAAGGCAAGGTAAGCACCAGCGAGGGCGAGATGAAGATAACCGCTGAAAGGATCGTTGAAAAGAAATGATGCCCGGAGTTCTGAACTGAAGGCTGTGTTTGTGCCTGTTCAAAGAAAATGAGGTTGCATACAACCGGGGAAATCCGGCTATATGCAACCTCGGTTATTTTATTGAACAATGTATCTGGTTTAGGGTTTGATTTCAAACACCCTTACCCAGTCGATGAGGAATTTCCGGGGGAAGATGGAGTCGTCGATTTTCCCACCCCAGTCGCCGCCAACAGCCGTATTCAGCAGCAGGTAATAGGGGTGATTGAACAGATCTTTCTCAACGGTAGAATCGGCCGTGAAACTGAAATAATAGTGATTGTCAACAAAGAAGGAAAGCTTATCCGCCGTGCGTTCCACACCATATACATGGAAGTTGTCGTTCACATCGCTGAGGTGTATGGTGTCGCCTTTGAACAGATGAATGGATGAATCGGGTTTTGCTGCATCCCACCAGTGAAAGGTACCATAGATGATACCGGGTGTGCGTCCCAGGAACTCCATGATATCGATTTCTCCGCAGCGGGGCCA
>JAKAMP010000397.1 GCA_021812865.1 Bacteroidota bacterium
GATCTAATTATAGCCCGTCCAAAGCAAAGAAGTAGAGGTTTATTCATATGTAAAAGATTTAGGGATTTCATTCTCCTGAATAAAAAACCATCTTAATAAAAATTTGTTTAACAAGTTACTTCACATCTGATTAACCCAAAGAACCCGGACAGACAAATTACTTTTAAATAAACAACAGGCCGAAAATGCTTACTTTTGGAGAAGTTCAACCGGGCATGGAATGGTTTTTTCGCAGATCATTCTAAATAATGTAAGTCATGAATCTACTGATTGATATAGGAAATTCGCTAACCAAGCTTGCCCTGGCTGAGGGACGGAAAATATTTCCCATGCAAATCCTTCATGACCCCGCATTCAGTGATTTTGATCATATCCTTTCGCAAATTGATCAGCCCGGTAGCTGCATTCTCTCAGGTTCAGGGGAAATATTTCCCGGATTGCACGGAATGCTCACTTCCCGTTTCTCTAGAGTCATTCAGCTTACCCACCACACGCCTGTTCCGGTAAAACTGCAATATGAAACAAAAGAATCGCTTGGAATGGACAGGCTGGCGGCTGCCGTGGGTGCATATACCCTTTACCCGGGACAAAACTGCCTGGTCATTGATACCGGAACCGCCATTACCATTGACCTGGTAACAAAGGATGGGATTTTCATGGGAGGAAACATCAGTCCGGGCATCCGCCTGCGGTTTCTGTCACTTCACGAGCATACCGCCAAACTTCCTCTGCTGGAGCCTGAAGGTGACTTTGAGCTGCTTGGTTCGTCCACCGAGAAGGCCATCCGCTCGGGCATTCTCAACGGGGTGAAATATGAACTGCGGGGATATATTGAAGAACTGCAAAATAACTATTCCCCTCTCCGGGTGATCCTTACCGGAGGCGACGCCACCCTGCTGAGCAAATACCTTCAGCCTGATATCATTGTTGATTTAAATCTTATTTTTGCAGGACTGAACCGGATACTTGAATATAATATTGCACTATAATTTACCTATCCAAACAGTTATAGAAACAGAAACTTGTCAGTCAGTGCATAAAGAAACATGATATTTTCAGATACCATAAAAACCATAAAACCGAAGACCGGCTCACCCCGGGGAAAACACCTGCATTGTAGTTACCAGGAAAAGGGAAAATTATTCTTTGCACTTTTGGCCTTATTTTCCCTGGCCATGCTTTTGTTCAGTTGCGAGAACTCGATGGAAGTGATCAGGAATATGACCAAAACGCAGAATTATCCAACGATATCGAGGGACAATACAGAAATTTTTTACAGTGATTCCGGAAGGGTAAAGATCAGGGTGTATGCAACGAGGCTTGAACGATATACCCAGACGGAGGATCCGTATATTCTTTTTCCCGAAGGCATCCTGGTATATTTCTACGATTCGACTATGCGGGTACAGACGGAAATAAGCGCCAAATGGGCAAAATACCTGGAAAAAACGAAGATATGGGAAGCGAGAAATGATGTGATCTGCAAGAATAATTTCAAGGGTGAACAATTGAATACCGAGGAACTGTTCTGGGATACAGAGAAACACAAGATTTACTCCGGCAAATTCACCAGGATCCAGACTGCCGATGCGGTATTCATTGGTGATGGAGGATTTGACGCCAACCAGAATTTTACCTGGTGGCAACTCCGGAGTACGCGTGGAACCGTTAACATGAAAGATGAACAATAACATGGCTAAAATACTTGAATACGTCTGGGGCATTGTGACCCTTGCGGTTCTGGTAGCCGCTGCATACAACACTTTTACCAAGGGTGCCGGAGAGAGCCTGATTTTATATCTTTGCCTGGTGATATCGGCTGCCATGTTCATGCTGCGCAGAAATATGAACCGGAATAAAAACACAGGAGCATGACCATTCACCTGTTTTTCCTGGTAATAATGCTTTTGTTATGTGCCCTGTTCTCAGGTATGGAGATTGCCTTTGTTTCTTCGAACAAATTACGGATTGAACTGGACCGGAAACAGGGACACTTCCCGGCCAGAATTGTAGCGGCATTCACCCGTAATCCCGAACAATACCTGGCCACCATGCTGGTGGGAAACAATATCGCCCTGGTGGTGTATGGTCTGCTGATGGCCATCCTGCTGGAGCCCGCCATTCTTCATTTTACCCATTCCGAGGCCACCCTGCTGGTGGTTCAGACCATTTTATCGACCCTGCTTATCCTGATTGTGGCAGAATTCCTGCCCAAGGCGCTGTTCAGGCTGAATCCCAATACCTTCCTGAACCTGTTTGCCATCCCGGTTATGTTCTTTTACCTGTTGCTCTATCCCATTACCCGACTGACCATTCTCCTTGCCAACTGGGCGCTCAAGACCTTCTTCAGAACCAACATTCAGGAACGGAGAAAAATCAATGTATTTGGCAAAATTGACCTCGACAACCTGGTAAACGAAGCACAGCAAATGAACCAGCAGTTTGAGAACGAATCGGAGATCAGAATCTTCCAGAATGCGCTTGATTTTTCATCGGTACGGATACGCGACTGTATGATTCCCCGCACAGAGATCGAGGCCGTGAATGTGCATACCTCATTGGATGAGCTACAGGAACGGTTCATAGAGACAGGGTATTCGAAAATCCTGGTGTACGATGGCGCCATCGATAATATCGTTGGATATATCAGCTCCAAAGACCTGTTCAAAAACCCTGCAGGCATAGAAGAACGGCTTGTAAAGCCACTCATTGTGCCCGAAACCATGTCGGCCCAAAAACTCCTCAAAATGCTTATGTATGAACACAAAAGCATCGCCGTGGTGGTGGATGAATTTGGCGGAACCTCGGGTCTGATCACTATCGAAGATATTCTCGAGGAAATCTTCGGGGAGATTGAAGATGAGCATGACACCATTGACCTGGTGGATAAACAATTATCGGAAAATGAATTCCTCTTTTCCGGGCGTATGGAAATTGAAGTGATCAATGAAAAATACGGAATAGGCCTTCCCGAATCCGATGCATATGAAACCCTTGCCGGTTTTATCCTGGCTCATTACCAGAACCTGCCCAAACAAAACGAAAAGGTTGTTATTGACCCGTTTACCTTCCGGATTCTTAAAGTAAGCCATACCCGGGTAGAACTGGTCAGACTAAGCATCCACAGGGATTGATTATCAAAACCTTGAAAAAATCAGACAGTATTCAACGGCCTGTACATCAAACTCTTACTCCATTTTCAATTTTTCATGTCCTCCTTCATTAATATTTCTTTAAATTGCTATCTTCGTAGCCTTAATTTAAGTACTAATTTTAAACAGCATTATCCATGGCCATAATTGAAAAGATCAGAACCAGAGCGGGAGTTTTGGTTGCGATTGTGATTGGTATATCTCTTCTCGCTTTTATTCTTGGCGATTTTCTTGAATCAGGCAGGCTTCTGTTTTCGGGTTCCCGCTATGAAATCGCCCGTATAGCCGGCAAGTCCATCAGCTACCAGGAATACCAGCAGAAAGTGGATGAGATTACCGAAATTTACAAGAACAATTCTGGTGGAGGCAGTCCTGACGAAGCTGCTCTTGAAAGCATCAGGGATCAGGCCTGGAGAGACCTTATTCAGGATAACGTGGTCAATGAAGAAATTGACCGGCTTGGATTGACGGTTAGTTCAGACGAGTTGTTCGACATGATACAAGATC
>JAKAMP010000398.1 GCA_021812865.1 Bacteroidota bacterium
AGGCTGTCATTCTTCTGGGCCGTAGGGATGAACCACTTCATGGAGATCGCCAAAATGCGGGCTGCGCGTCTTCTCTGGGCCAAAATAGTTAAACAGTTCAACCCGAAGAATCCCAAATCCATGGCCCTGCGTACCCATTCGCAAACCTCCGGATGGAGCCTTACCGAACAGGACCCCTTCAACAATATTGCCCGCACCTGCGTGGAAGCCCTCGCCGCTGCATTTGGCCATACTCAGTCGCTGCATACCAACGCACTGGACGAAGCCATTGCCCTGCCTACCGATTTTTCCGCACGCATCGCCAGAAACACCCAGATATACCTGCAGGAAGAAACAAATATATGCCGTGTGGTCGATCCATGGGGCGGATCCTATTATGTCGAATCGCTTACCCATGAACTGACCCATAAAGCATGGGCGCTGATCGAAGAGATTGAAGCGCTCGGCGGCATGGCAAAAGCCATCGAAACCGGACTGCCCAAAATGAGGATCGAGGAAGCCGCCGCCCGCCGGCAAGCCCGCATCGACTCGGGCAAGGATGTGATCGTGGGACTAAACCGATACCGCCTGGAAAAAGAACAACCCATCGAGATCCTCGATGTGGACAATGCTGCCGTACGTGAAAACCAGGTGAAAAGGCTGCAAAAACTTAAAGCCGACCGGAACAATGCCGAGGTACAGGCCGCCCTCGACGCCATCACCGAAGCTACCCGGACGGGCAAAGGAAACCTGCTCGCACTCTCAGTGGCAGCCGCTCAGAAAAGAGCTACCCTCGGCGAAATTTCCATGGCCATCGAAAAGGTTGCCGGCCGGTATACCGCAGCCATCCGTTCGGTTTCCGGAATTTATTCTGCTGAATCAATGAACGACAAAAATTTCAAAAAAGCCCGTGAACTGGCCGAAATCTTCGCCAGGAAAGAGGGTCGCCAGCCCCGTATTATGATCGCAAAACTTGGCCAGGACGGGCACGACCGTGGCGCTAAAGTAGTATCCACCGGCTATGCCGACATTGGCTTCGACGTCGATATCGGCCCCCTCTTCCAGACCCCTGCCGAAGCCGCCAAGCAGGCCGTGGAAAACGATGTGCATGTGCTGGGCATCTCGAGCCTTGCTGCCGGCCATAAAACCCTTGTCCCCCAGGTTATCGATGAATTGAAACGGCTGGGCAGGGAAGACATCATGGTGATCGTGGGAGGAGTGATCCCCCACCAGGATTACGACTTCCTGTATAAAGCCGGCGTGATCGCCATTTTCGGTCCGGGCACTCCCATTTCGGTGGCCGCCATCAAGATTCTCGAGATTCTTATGGAAACTTACCACGAATAAAACCACCCGGCGAATTGAATATTCACGCGGATTTTATTATTTTTGAATGGTAACCCCTAATTCGTCAACCTCATGGAAGAAGTGAAAAAAACCAGCGCCGGCCAGGGCCTGGGCATCGCAGGATTCATCCTGGGTATCATCAGCCTTATTGTAGCGCTGATCCCCTGCATTGGTATGCTTGCCCTCATTCTCAGTATCACCGGTATCGTACTCAGCGCGATAGCCCTGAGCCAGGCAACCAAAAACAATGGCCCCAAAGGACTGATCATGGCTGCACTGATCATTTCTATCCTTTCAACCCTTTTTGCTGTTTCCTATAATGCTTTTTTGGTTGACCGGATCAAACACGGCTCCCACCAGATCGAAAAGGCGCTGAACGATGAATTCGGAAAAGATGCCGATAAAGCCGCCGGTGAGATGGGAAAAGGGATGGAAGACGCCCTCAAGGACCTGGAGGCAGGCACTGCCGCCGATTCCATCTCCGACAAGGATTTCGACAAACTCATCAGCGAATACCAGGACCTGACCAAACAATACCTCAAACTGGTTGAAAAGGCGCAGAAAGGCGATGTTTCATCCCTCACCGAATCTGCCCAGATTGCAACCAAAGCCGTTAACCTTGCAGCAAAACTTTCGGTTGCCTCCACACGGTTCTCCGATGAGCAGAAGAAGAAATTCGAGGAAATTCAGAAACAATACGAAGAAGCCGTGCAGAAATCGGAGAAAAAGTAAATACCCTTCTATGTGCTGAAAAAACCGTACATCCTCATCAACCTCATATTTGCCGGAATCATAGCATGCATCATGCTGTATTCCGGCATTTTTTCTGCACAAAAAAACAATCATCCCATTATTTGTATTCACGAGGCGCTTACGGGTGAACCCTGTCCTACTTGTGGACTCTCCCGCAGCTTTTCGGAAATGGTGAGAGGACGCATTGAATCAGCCCGCAATTACAATCCGTATGGCCCGAAAATATTCCTGTTTTTCCTGGTCCAGCTTTATCTTCGCCTTGCCATAAGCCTGCTTATTTCCCGCAAGCCTTCCACAGAAAAATACACCTGGCCTGCCGATGCCATATTATCTATTATCCTGCTGCTGTTTTGTTTCGGAGGACTGATCTTTCCTTAGAATCTGATTCCGGTCTGAAAATCCTTCATCGCAGCCATTCCTCCCGGCTGAAAGTATCCTTTACTCTAATCCCCTTTCCCGTCATCTGCAGGTTGCAGCATTCAGTATAATGGTCATGCTCGAAATACAGTGAATAATCCTTTTCCAGGGCCTCCCTCAGGAATGAATCCTTCTCCTGCATCGATACCAGCGGCTGGGTATCATAACCGCATACCCATGCCAGGGGCATATGCGCAGCAAAAGGCAGCAGATCGGCTACATACACCAGGGTGTTGTTGTTTTTCCTTATAAAAGGCACCATAAGACCGGCTGTATGTCCGTAAAAGAACCGGATGTCAATCCCGGGGAACAAGCGGCCCTCCTCCTTTACCAGGTTCAGCCGGCCAGAGTCCTGCAGGGGCAAAATGTTTTCCTTCAGGAAAGAAGCCTTTTCACGCGGATTGGGATTCATAGCCAGGTTCCATTGTACTTCACTCACCCAGTACTCCGCTTGAGGAAAAACATGAAACGGCCGGCCTCCTGCATCTTTTATCACTGCTCCCCCGCAGTGGTCAAAATGCAGGTGCGTAAACAACACATCGGTGATATCCTCAGGGCGAAATCCGGCCCGTGTCAATGAAGACAGCAGGTTATCCATGCCCAGGTGATGGTGAATGGCATTGAATTTCTCATCCTGCTTGCTGCCAATGCCCGTGTCAATCAGGATTCTCCTGCTCCCTTCCACCAGGAGCAGGCAGCGCATGCTCAGATCGCACAGGTTGTTTTCGTCGGAAGGATAAACCTTGCTCCACAGGCTTTTCGGAACTACCCCAAATATGGCGCCCCCGTCAAGTGAATATTCCCCCGCATCTATTGAGAAAATTTCCATAACAAGAGGATCGGTTTCGTAGAAAATAATGCATAAACACAGGAAGGGTAAGAATGTTTCCTTATCCATCTCCCACAAATATACCTGACGAACGAACCCATTGCCAATGAAGCCTTTCCGATTCCAATCCCAGGCTCCGGGGGGCAGTTCAACCCGAAATATTTTTAGCTGAAAATGTTTGGCAATTTAAAAAAACTTTTACCTTTGCGCACCCAAGTTTATTAAGGCCCGTTCGTCTAGGGGTTAGGACGTCAGGTTTTCATCCTGGTAACAGGGGTTCGATTCCCCTACGGGCTGCATATGATAAATGAAACCCTTTCTGAATG
>JAKAMP010000399.1 GCA_021812865.1 Bacteroidota bacterium
CGGGGACAACGTATTTCTTCTTCATGCCTGATAAGCAAGCTGTGACGCGCCCGAAGAAGGATCTTTTCCCTACAGGAACATGAACTCATCATTCCGGAGTACCATGCTTCCATGGGAGCTATCGGTGCCTTGCTCTATGCCCGTGCCCATCTTCATTCAGTAAGCGGTTTCAAAGGAATACAAAGTCTGGAACATTATGTGAAAAGCAGCCGCAATGTATCAGCGAACCTTCCAAGGCTCACCGACAGCGGAAAGACATATAACAAATCGGTACATCGCCCCGTAAACGGGGAGAGGGAGATTCCTGTATATCTCGGAATCGATGTTGGATCGCTCAGTACCAATGTTGTTCTCATTGATGACCGGCACAGAGTTGTGGCCCGCCGATATTTGCCTACGGCAGGTAAGCCCCTGGAAGCCATTCAGCGGGGGATGAGTGAAATATTCAACGAGGTGGGCGATAAGGTGAAAGTGATGGCCGCAGGGACCACCGGATCGGGGAGATACCTTACCGGCGATTTCATTGGGGCCGATGTGATACGGAATGAAATCACCGCACAGGCCACGGCTGCTGTTGATTATGACCCTACCGTGGATACCATTTTCGAGATTGGCGGACAGGATTCGAAGTATATTAGCCTGGCAAACGGTGTGGTGGTGGACTTTGAAATGAACAAGGTTTGTGCCGCCGGCACCGGTTCTTTCCTTGAAGAACAGGCAGAAAAGCTAAACATCAATATTGTGGAGGAGTTCGGGCAACTGGCCCTGGATTCGCCAGGTCCTGTAAAACTGGGCGACCGGTGTACCGTATTCATGGAGTCGGACCTCAATGCCCATATGCAGAAAGGCTGTCAGAACCGGGACTTGGTTGGAGGGCTAGCGTATTCCATCGTGATGAATTACATGGAGAAGGTGGTAGGCGACCGGAAAATCGGTAACCATATTTTCTTCCAAGGCGGGGTAACCAACAATAAAGCTGTGGTAGCAGCCTTTGAGCAGGTAACGGGCAAAAAGATCACTGTGCCTCCGCATTTTGATGTAACCGGGGCAATCGGTGCGGCAATCCTGGCAAAACAGGGACTGGCAAACGGGCAGAAAACGCGTTTCAAGGGCTTCGATATCCGTAGCGCTGAGTATACCCTGAGCAGTTTCACATGCAAGGAATGTGTAAACAATTGTGAAATAAGGCAAGTGAACATTAAGGAGGAAAAGAAACCATTATTTTACGGGGGAAGGTGCGAGAAATATGAGAAGGAAGACCGTAAAACCCGCAATGATACCATTCCTGACCTGTTTAAAAAGCGGACAGAAATACTCCTGGAGGGTTTCCGGGAAGACAACCCAGAGGGAAAGACCACCATAGGTATTCCCCGTTCCCTTATGCTTTTTTACCAGCAATTTCCTTTCTGGAGAACGTTTTTTGAAGAACTTGGATTTGCCGTAATGCTTTCAAGAGAAACCGATAAAAAGCTGGTTACCCGGTCGCTGGAATGTATTGTGTCGGAGACCTGTCTGCCGGTTGAAATCGCGCATGGCCATGTGGAAGATCTGGCAGAAAGAGGAGCAGACTATATATTCATTCCTTTTGTGGTCACAGCAAAAGCAAAACCTGAAAATCCCACCGTGAACTACAACTGTCCCTGGGTGCAGAGTTATCCTTTTATGGTCAGGGCGGCCTTTCGCGGAAAAATTCCCGATGAAAACCTGTTAATGCCGGCGCTGCATTTCAGGTACTTAAAAGGAGCCCTTCTGAAAGAATTGTCGATTTTCATGTTTGACAAGTTCGGCATTGCCAGGGACAGGGTGGAGGAGGCGGCGCTGAAAGCCGATCAGGTGCAGTCATCCTTTGAAGCGAGGTTAACAGTTTATGGCAGGGAGGTTCTCAGGAATGTTCCTCCCGGAATTCGTCCCGTTATCCTCTTTGGCAGGCCATACAACTGTTCCGATGCCTATCTTAATCTGGGCCTGGTAAACAAGCTGATCAGCCAGAATGTATTGCCCATACCCCTTGATTTTCTGGATCTTTCGGGCGATGAGGTTTTCAGTGAATACCGTAGCATGTGCTGGCCTAACGGGCAGAAAATCCTTTCAGCAGCACGTATGGTAGCAAAAAATCCAAACCTGTCGGCTGTATACATCAGCAATTTCCGCTGCGGACCCGATTCCTTTCTTTCACATTTTGTGGCAGAGGAGATGAAAGGAAAGCCTTACCTCCAACTTGAAATTGACGAGCATACTGCCGATGCAGGAATGATCACGCGCATTGAAGCGTTTCTTGACAGCCTGCATGGGTATGAAAAGCAAGCACATCAGGAGGAAAAAGTATTCAGGCCGCGTATGAGCAAGCCTTATCCCGCAAAAAACAGGATACTGTTCTTCCCATACATGAATGATAGTGGAATTGCCATTGCTGCAGCTGCACGCAGATGCGGAATAGAGTCGCAGGTACTGCCCCCCCAGGATTTGCATGACCTGGAGCTGGGCCGAAAATATACCTCTTCAAAGGAATGTTTTCCCATGATATGCACCACCGGCAGCTTTCTAAGGAAACTCATGGAGCCGGGGATAGATCCCTCGAAGGTTTGCTTTTTTATGCCCGACCATAATGGCCCCTGCAGGTTTGGCATGTACAATCACTTCCAGCGCGTGATTTTCGATAAACTGGGTTATCATGAAGCTGAGATTGTTGCGCCATCCAATAATTCGTCATACGAGGATATCTCGGGAGGTCACGGTACTACCTTCCGGTTCAATGCCTGGAGAGGATTCCTTGCTATCGATTACCTGCGAAAGCTGAAACAGGAAACTCTTCCTTATGAACTGATGAAGGGAGACACGGAAAAGACCTACCGCAAAGCCCTGGATGAAATTACCCGCTGCATCGAGTCCGGCAAAGGCAGTCTGCATGGGTTGCTGAAAGAACTGACCGGAAATTTCAAGGGAATCCCGGTGGACAAAAACTGCCGTAAACCCGTGGTTACTGTGATAGGGGAAATTTTTATGCGCGATAATCCCTTCTGCAGCGGTTACCTGGTGCAAAAGTTAGAAGCTCTGGGTGTGGAAACCCTCATTGCCCCCTTCTCAGAGTGGGTTGAATATTCCACCTACCGTTATACCCGCGACAGTATCTGGAAAAACAGCCTGAAGGGATACCTGAAATCGAAACTCCAGAAAGTTACACAAGATATCTCGGCGGCGGTGCTGTTGAACGATCTGAAGGAACATATCGATCATGAAAAGGAAGTACCCCTGCATGAAATGCTGACCCTGTGCGGTTCGTATGTTCATAAAGATTACGACGGAGATCCACCTATTGCACTTGGAACGGTCGTTAGCCAGGTACAACATGGTATTTCAGGAGTGGCCAACATCCTTCCTTTTACCTGCATGCCGGGAACGGTGGTGACGACGCTGATGCGGGGGCTGAGCAGGGTTTACGGGGTCCCGTGTCTCAGCGTACCGTTCGACGGCACCGAGTCACCCACGACGGAGATACAGCTCGAGGCCTTCATGAACCAGGCCGCGGAATACGGCAGAAGAAACTCAGGTTGAGGCTGAGGTTAAGATAAAGACTTTTTCAAAGTCTTGCTTATCCTTAACCTTGACCTTGATCTTGACCTGATTCTTTACAGAAGGAGGTGAGGGTGT
>JAKAMP010000400.1 GCA_021812865.1 Bacteroidota bacterium
ATCGGTGGAATCAATAAGGGCTGAATTGTAGGAAAATTTCAAGCCTGTAATCAGGGTAATGCTGTCGAGTATGTTATCCAGCCGCTGTTCATGGAAATCAACAGAAATCTGCTGATCACATCCCGACTGGGCCTGCAAAGTCTGAAATGAATTTGACAGTTGAATTGCGCTGCTCAGAAGGAACCATAAAATAATCCCGTTTCGGCAGGAGGATATCATAGGTTAATGTCCTTTTCCCGACAGTTCTATTTTCTCCCCGGCCCGGGCAATCTCAAGCCTGAAAGTTTTTGCCAGCACGTCGATGATGGTATCGACCGATTCATCAGTATAGGTTCCCGTATAAGACATGGTTTTCAGCTCATCCGATTTCAGTTCGATCTGCGTATGGTAAGAACGGTTCAGTACATTCACCACCTCAGGCAGCGGGGTACGATCGAAATGCATTACACGTGTTTTCCAGGAGAGATAATTCACATCTTTGTTTTCTTCTTTAAAAAGTGTCCGTGAGTTTCGCATAAGGGTTCCTACCGTACCTTTTTCCAGAAGAATTTTATTGCCGGCCGATTCATCCGAAAACAGTTCCACTTTGCCGCTTTCCACCATCACTTTGACTTCAGGAGAGTTCCGGTAGGCAGCGACATTGAAGGCTGTTCCAACTACCCGGATGATAGCGTGTTCACTGTGAACAAGAAAAGGACGCGAAGGGTCGTGTTTAACTTCAAAAAATGCTTCTCCCTCCAGCCTGACCTCCCTGAGAGATCCGTTCATACTGGCCGGATACTCCAGTTTTGACCCGGTATTCAGGGTAACGATGGAGCCGTCGGGCAGTTTTACCATGGAAGGTTGGTTGAGTTCATTGGTTGCCGCAAGCATGTGTTCATGGGAAGAATGGATACCCGACAGGAAATATATGGTTGCAGCCAGTACAAACAAAATGGTAATGGCCGCCGCTGTTTTAAACAGAGCAGGAGAGAGTACCCTGTATATTCCAGCTGTCTTTTTCGCTTTTTCAGCTTCAGTAATTTTTGATTTCAGCCTGAGCCAGGCCTTATCCTCATCCAGTTTGTGCAGCGCTTCCTGCTGCATAGCAAAGGTCCAGCTGTCTGACAATTTCCTGAACTCTTCTTCCCGTGAAGGATCACCCTGAAGCCAGTCCTTCAACACTGCTTCTTCAGCCCTGGAGGTTTCACCAGCGAAATACTTCGCTGCCAGGTCCCAGTCCGGTTGTATATTTTCTTTCATTTTATATTTTCCTCATGCTTATGATACCCAAAGTTGATTTTACCCTACATGAAAAGTGAGTAAAATTTTATACAGGCTATCAGCACCAGGGGCAGGTATTCACGAAGGTGTTCACGCATGATCTTCAAAGCATTCCCCATGTGGGCTTCCACGGTTTTGACCGATATGCCCAGCTTGTCAGCTATTTCTCCGTATTTCAATCCGTCGTTCCGGCTCAAATCAAATATTTCCTTTGTCTTGGCGGGCATAGCAGCGAAGGCTTTACCAACTAAACCGGCGAGCTCTTCCGATTGAAGATTATGTACTGGCTCATCAGCGTGGTACTGCATCTGATTAATGGTTTGGCTGGCATGTTTCTCAACCACCTTCTGGTGCTGGAGGTATTTCAAGGCATTGTTGTGCACGGCCCTGTAGAGATAAGACTTCAGTGAGGTTTCCAGGGAGAGTATACTGCGTTTTTCCCAAAGGGTAAGGAAAAGGTCCTGGACAATTTCTTCGGCCAGATCCACACGTTTCAGATACCTCACAGCAAACAGGCAAAGGGAAGAGTAGTAGGCGCGGAAAACCGTTTCATAAGCTTCCATATCGCCCAGCCGGATACGGTTCATGATTTCAAGCTCTTCCGGATGCATGAGAACACCAATTTTTTACAAGATAAGAAAAATTAAAGGCAGGACATTCCGAAATGCCTGCCTTTTTGTTCATAATCCGGAGCATAGATTCTGCCCGGCCAGGGGAAGGAGTGATCAGTTATGATACCTGAACCACTTCCACAATTCTTTGTAACTCACCTTTTTACCATACATCAGGATGCCAACTTTGTATATCCTGCCAGCAAACCAGGTCATGAAAACAAAGGTAGCCACCAGCAAGCCAATGGAAAGGACCAGGTCGGTTACTGGCACCCCAAAAGGAATACGGGTCATCATGACCACGGGCGAAGTGAAGGGGATAATGGAGAACCAGTACGACAGGCTGCTGTCGGGGTTATTCATGGCCTGCACCATAATGATGATGGCGACGATCAGCGGAACCGTGATGGGCAGCATGAACTGCTGCGTATCTGTTTCATTGTCAACGGCAGAACCTACCGCAGCAAACATGGCCCCGTACAGAAGGAAGCCTCCGAGAAAATACACTATAAAACAGAAAAGAATCAGGGGAATGTTGATTTTAACCCCATCCAGTGAGCTGAAAATATCTTTTACAATCTTTGTATCGTCGTTTTTGGTAGTGTCGGCCATTACCGCAGCATTGGCGTTTGCTTGGATTCCGGTATTGCTTACTACCTGCTGGGTGGCAGTTTTTTTGATCTGGGGCATAAACGACGTCTGGGCAATGGTAACGATGCCCATGGTAAGGATGATCCAGAGAACAAACTGGGTAAGTCCCACCAGGGCAATGCCGATGATCTTGCCCATCATCAGTTCGAAGGGTTTAACGGAGGATACAATCACCTCCACCACACGGCTTGTTTTTTCTTCTATCACTCCACGCATAACCTGGGTGCCAAAAAGGAAAATGAACATGTAAATGAGCAGACCTGCTGCGTATCCGAGCCACATGCTCAGCCCTGCGCTGCTCTTCTTTTCCTGACCCTCTTCTGACAGCCTTATGGTAGACATGTTAATATCTGTTTTGATGGAATTTACCACATCGACCGGTATCTTATTGTTGATCAGTTTCTGGTTCTGCACTATGTTGGTAAGGGAATTGGTAATGTAGATATTGGTCGACAAGGGGGTCTGTTTCATGGAATAAAGCACCACGTTTTCGCGTGTCATCAGGTTGGCCGGGATATACAATATGGCATTGTATTTTCCTTCCTTCAGGTCTTTTTTGAGGGTATCGACGGGAACATCAGAAAAATATTTAAACTTAAGCACATCAGTCTCCGGAAGGTGCGTGGGGAGGACCTTTGCGCTGTCGCACACGGCCACAATTTTCAGGTCTTTATCGCCCATCATGGCAAAGTATGCCGGGAGAATGATGAGAGAGGCAAAAAGCAGCGGACCCAGGATGGTCATGACGATGAACGTTCTTTTTTTGACCCTGCTCAGGTATTCCCGCTGGATAATGAGAAATATCTTTTTCATCAGTGAGTGTTTTAATGGAAATGGTCTGTGGTCACCGGTTAAATGCCGGAGTTTTCTTTGGTTCAGTTAAGACTTTGCTGATTGGTTGCTTCAACCAGTTGGATAAAGATATCGTTCATGCTGGGCAATTGTTCATTGAACGAAACAACTTGCACAGCCTGAATCAGGGAAGAGATCAACCGGTTATCGCTGTCGGGTGCGGGAAGCTTCACTTTAGCTGACCACACCCCGTTCTTTTGCTTCAGATACAGCAATTTTTGATCGTTTGACAGCACTGATTTCAGCCGTTCGGGGTCACCTGC
>JAKAMP010000401.1 GCA_021812865.1 Bacteroidota bacterium
ATGCCAGCGTTTTGGCTCTTGGCGAGAGCAAGTTTGGTTTGGCTAAAGGTGTAAGCAACGCCCTGGTCATTAAAATGAACTGGGGCGTTGGCCTTGGCCTGATTCTGAACGGCAGTCTTTACAGGGGATCGGCAGGTATGGCTGGCGAATTCAGTCATATTCCCACCGTCGATAATGGCATTATCTGTTCATGCGGGAAACAGGGTTGCCTGGAAACAGAAACATCGGCTATTGTGTTGGCTAAACTGGCCAAGGAGGGCATCCGTGAGGGGAAACTTTCAACCCTGAAGAACATGGTTAACGAGGACCTGGAGAAGATCGATTCGAGCATGGTGGTGAAGGCGGCCAGTATGGGCGACCAGTACAGTGTTCAGATTCTTTCTCTTGTTGGATTCAATCTGGGAAAAGGAATAGCCATTCTCATTCACCTGTTTAACCCAGAACTGATCGTCTTGGGCGGCAGCATGGCCAAAGCAAACCAATATCTCATGGTACCCATACAGCAGGCCTTGAATAAATACTGTATTCCTCGGATACACGATGTTACGCATATCGGTGTATCGAGGCTCGACGACAGAGGCGGACTCATTGGGGCGGTGGTACTGGTCATGGAAAATGTATTTGATGAAAATTCAAAATAGCAAAATCGTTTACTTATATAAAGCAGATGGTTAAACCTTTACACCTTCTCTTCACTTCAGAACCCCTTCAATTCACAGGCACAATCGATGTCCCCTGCGTGGGGGTTGTTTTTCATTTGCATTTCCAGAAATTGTACAGAATAGTAACAATCAAATTTGCCTAACAATTAACATTAAGTGTAACAATTATGAAAAGAAAACTACTATTGCTTATCATGAGCTTCTGTGTCATGATAACTGGAGCGTTTGCACAGGTGGTTACCGTGAAGGGGACCATCGATGCTGCAGCAGACAAACTGCCCCTGGTTGGTGTGACTGTTGTGGAAAAAGGAACTACTAATGGAACCGTGTCGGATGCGCAGGGTAAGTATTCCATTAACGTAAAACCCGGAGCTACTCTCGTTTTCTCTTTCGTTGGGATGAAAACCATTGAAATGCCGGTTGGAAATCAAACCACTATCGATGCAAGCATGGAAGTTGAAGAAACTGCCCTGAAGGAAGTGGTGGTGACAGCCCTCGGTATTACCCGTGAGAAGAAAGCATTAGGTTATTCTGTAACCGAAGTAAAAGGCAAGGACATTTCCGAAATCTCCCCTATCAGCCCTGTTACAGCTCTCGAAGGCAAGGTGGCAGGTCTGAACGTTGCAGGGAGTGAAGGTGCGTCTTTTGCCGGTACCAAGGTTCAGCTCCGTGGCGCTTCGACTCTCCGTCAGAACAACATGCCTATATTCGTTATCGACGGCGTGATCATTGACAATGAGCTTTCCGGTGGAAATGAGTGGGGAGGAACCGACTGGGGTAATAACCTGAAGAACCTCAATTCCGACGAATTTGAATCTGTTTCTGTTCTGAAAGGTTCTGCCGCTACGGCTCTGTATGGTTCACGTGCCATGAACGGCGCCATCGTGATCACTACCAAAAAAGGGAAAGCCCGTAAAGACCTTGGCATCAAATTTTCCGAGCGTTTCAGCGTGAAACATCCCTATGCAGGCCCGGCCTTCCAGAATGTATACGGCGAAGGAGCGCCTCCGGGATACGACAGCCGTTATCCTGATCCCTATGCTCCCCAGAAATACTTTCTCATGAATGGAAACAATGAGCCTTATCTTGAAGGAGCCAGCGGCGACTGGTGGGTTCCCCTCAGCTTCGGCCATAAGATGGACGGCACCAAAGTGCGTGATTACGAAGGAAACTGGATTTCCTACGTACCCCATCCCAATAACTTCCTCGATGCCTATGAAAATGGTTATCAGAACAATACCAACCTTTCCCTGGAAGGTGGCGGCGACAATTCGAATTTCTATGTTTCATTTTCCAATTATAGGGATAAGGGTGTTATTCCACGGAATACTTTCGACAGGAATTCCGTATTCGCCAAAATCAACAGGAAGTTCAACAACTTCATCAGTTCTGATTTCAGCGTAAGTTACAGCAACGCAACCCCAAGAAACCCCCTCGAAACTTTGGGTCAGTACTTCATTACCGGTAACTGGCCAAGAAATTATGATGCAAAGTACTGGATGCATCACTATCAGGCTTCTTCTGGTGGTGTTCCCCAGGGAGCTCCTTACTATGACCCGGGCTACCAGTCTCCCGACCTTGGCGTATGGTTCAGTTTATTTGAAAACAATGACCAACGCACTGAAGAGATGCTGCGTATGACCGGTAAAATTACCTTGAACTTTACTGACTGGTTCAATGTGGCTTTCGACGGATATGTTAATAATTATTATACCAAGGGAGAAACCAAGGTGCTGGGCCAGGGCTACCGTAATGCCGGTGGTTCCTATCAGATGTTCCATGATGCAAAACCCCAGTATGATGGCAAACTCTGGTTGAATTTCCACAAGAAATTCAACGATATTGATGTCAGTGGATCTGCCGTTGCAGAGCATTACCAGACTCGTTACAGTTACAGTTCTGCATGGACCAATGGCGGTCTGATTGTTCCCGGCCAGTATTTTATCGACAACAGTAAAAATCAGGCTGGCCAGTCGGCCTACAATGGCAATGCCAAGAACATTGAGTCTGTATATGCTTTTGCTAACTTGTCGTGGAAAGACCAGGTTTTCCTTAGTCTTACCGGCCGTAACGATTGGTCGTCGGCCCTGGTTTATGCTGATGCGCATGGAACATACAGCTATTTCTATCCTTCGGTAAGCGCTTCATGGCTTGTAACTGAAACTTTCCAATTGCCGGCATGGTTCAACTACGGCAAACTGAGAGCTTCATGGGCACATGTAGGTAACGATGTCGATCCCTATATTATCAATCCTGGCTTCTCAAAGACCAGAACGGTGAACAGCTATAATGGTGACCTCACTGCATTCTCATTCAGCAGCAATTCTATGCCAAACCTTAACCTGAAGCCTGAAGACCAGAAATCAATCGAGTTAGGTTTAGAAACCCGTTTCGTTGACAACCGCGTAGGATTTGATTTTACCTATTATAAAACCAACACCTACAATCAGGTATTGAGTATTCCTGCTCCTTATGAATCAGGTGTAAGTTCACAGATGATCAATGCGGGTGATATCCAGAACCAGGGTATTGAAATTGAACTGACTACCACTCCTGTAAAGATTGGCGAATTTGAATTCTTTCTCAATGGTACTTTTGCGCGCAACCGCAGCAAGATCAACAGTCTGTATCCCGGTGTGAGCGAGTATATTCTCGAAGGTTCATGGAACTATGGCAATACCCGTGTTGCTTCCGTGGCCCGGGTAGGCGGCGAATATGGCCTTCTAACATCCGACTCCGATCCCTCCAAATTTACCAATGCTTCCGATCCTAACGATCCGCGTAACGGAATGCCCCTGCTGGCATGGAATACTTCACAGCGTGGAGCTTATATGCTCCGCAGCTATGAGGAAAGAGTTGTGGGCAACATGAATCCCAAGTTCACCGGCGGTATTACAACCGGTATCGCTTATAAGAATTTCCGTATTGAAGCCCTCTTTGATTTCAAGATCGGTGGCGACATTTCAACCTATTCAGGC
>JAKAMP010000402.1 GCA_021812865.1 Bacteroidota bacterium
TCATGTATCGTAGCTTGTTCTTCCGTCATAGGCACATACAGAACTTTATCCATTCGCTCAGGCAATTGAAGAAGAACCTCTCTCTTCCGGCGCCGTATCATAATGCCTGCCAGCTTTGCTCCAATTATATCCAGATTTTTGTACCCTTTTATTTTCCCCGCTTCATCTGTGATCCGATAATCGCTCATGTATTTCCAGAAAGGACCCAACGCAAAAGGATCAACAAACTGCACAATGGAATATAGTTCTTCAAGTTTGTTTTCCAGAGGGGTGCCCGTTAACACAAAAGCATATGCTGATTGTAAACGTTTTATGTTTTGTGAAATTTTTGTTTTAAAATTTTTTATGCGTTGGGCTTCGTCAAGAATAAACAAATCGGGCTGCGTGGCATTGATTTCCTTTATATCGTTAATGGCTGTATTATATGATATTATTTTATAAAACGAATCTTTTAAGTATTGACCCTGACGTTTCAGATAGGTACCTTCAATTACCCAGGCATCTTGCCCGGTAAACTTTTCTATTTCACTCTTCCACTGATATTTTAATGAGGTGGGACAAATAATAAATACCGAAGAAATACCCATTTCCTTTCGCAGCAATTCGGCTGCAGCAATTGCCTGGATGGTTTTCCCAAGCCCCATATCGTCAGCAACAATGCAGCGGCCTTTCGAAGCGGCAAAACAAATCCCCTCTTTTTGGTAAGGATATAGTTTGGCCTTAATCAGGGTGTCGAAGACTCCATTCTCAATATAATCTTCATATCTTTCGCGAACAATTATCCTCCTGCGGCTATTTTCACGGTATTCCAGCACATAGGCCATCGCGTCTGGATAACACCGGAATAACTCATTGATGGCCTTACTCTGTGCAATTATTTCATCAAAATGGCCATATTGACTTTCAGGCAATGAATATTCCTCATCAAAATATTTCTGAGCCAATACATTGAATTCTAAAGCATTCTCTGTACCCACGCGGATGCGTATCTTACGATTTTGCCGGTAGTCTAAATAAATTGAAGTATAGTCCTGCTGATAGGGTTTATCTAGCTGAGCGCCTTTCTTCAGCTTATCACGAAGGTAATAGAATACAAACTCAATGTGCTTGCATGTTCCTAATCCGTTTGTCTTAAAATCGTTGCATTCACAAAAATTAGCGCTGTTGTCATTGCTCCGTATGGCTACCTTATAGGAAAGCCTGGTCTCAGGATTATACACAGTGTAGTCTGAGAATACAGGACGCTTACCTGTTTTATCAATAACAAAAGTATGGGTTTCCGCAAACTGTTTTCGCAAGGCATATTGCCATTCTTCGGCTGTAAAATCTTCAGGCTGACAATAGTATGATATTTTTTTGTACCGTTTGTTTATTTTTTCAAAATCCATATGAGCAGATTTTAGTATTCCTGAACAATATAAAAATAATCATTCATTTTTGTTAGTTCATTTGGAAGAATTTCAGAAAGAGCCATAACGATAACATTACTGAACCCATATTTGGTGGACACATAATGCCAGTAAACCTTTTTTCTGTATTTGGTCAGTAGTGTTAAGTAGTTGCATTAAAAAAGCCCTTAAACAAGGGCTTGCAAAGGGTATGATTGTAATTGATTTTCATTTGATTTGTGGTTCTATTTTCCGATACAGAAATTCGCAAATATATTCCCCAAAATCTCATCGGTGGTGATCTCCCCGGTGATCTCACCCAGGTAGTGCATGATCTCCCGGATGTCCTGCGCCAGCAGATCGCCCGGTAAACCTGATCCAATCCCCGTAAGCGCACGTTCGGAAGCTGCATATGCCCTTTGCAATGCGTCATAATGCCTGGCGTTGGTCACCACTATGCCGGTCTCCGATTGAATCTCCTGTTGCACCGAATTCACCAGTGCCCTCTTTACCTGGTCAATATGGATGCCCTGTTTGGCTGAAATGCCTATAACCTCAATGCCCAGTTGCCCGGCCGCTGCCCGGGCTTTCTGCATGACTGCCGGGGCATCTGTTTTATCCATTTTGTTCAGCAGCAGGACGATCTTCTGCTTGTTATCGAGCCCGAGAGCCTGAACCTGATTGATCATTTCATCCGCCGGTTCGGCAGCGTCGGTTATGAGCAGTACAATGCTGGCATGCTTCAGCTTTTCATATGTTTTTCTGATGCCGATCATCTCGATCTTATCCTCTGTATGCCGTAACCCTGCCGTATCAATGAACCGGAACAGGTACCCTTCAATGTGGATCTGGTCTTCCACCGTGTCTCTTGTTGTACCGGGCATCTCCGAAACAATGGCCCGTTCCTCATTGAGAAAGACATTCAGCAGCGTACTCTTTCCGGCGTTGGGCAAACCGGCTATCACAACAGGTATTCCATCTTTCAGCACATTCCCGGTACCGAACGATTGGATCAGCATACTGATCTGGCGTTGAATACCCAACAACAGTTTCCTCAAAGCCTGTCGGTCAGCAAATTCAACATTCTCCTCGCTGAAATCAAGCTCCAACTCAATCAATGAAATAAACTTCAACAGATGCTTCCGAAGGTTGCCAATTTCTTCAGAAAATCCGCCCCTGATCTGGTTTATAGCCACCCGGTGGGCCGCTTCCGAGGAACTGGCGATCAGGTCGGCTACCGCTTCAGCCTGCGACAAATCCATCTTCCCGTTCAGAAAGGCCCTCTGCGTGAATTCCCCTGGACGGGCCATACGTGCCCCATTCCGGATCAACAACTGCAGAATAGACTGCTGTATGTACAGCGAGCCATGACAGGATATTTCAACCATGTCTTCACCGGTGTAGGAGCGGGGCGACCTGAAAAGAGCCAGCAATACCTCGTCAATCACCCGCCCGTTATCTTTAATATAACCGTGGTGAATGGTATTACCCGGCAATTGTTTGATTTTCTTTCCCCTTGTACTGCCCGAAAATATCTTCTCTGCAATCAGCAGCGCCTCCGGACCATTCAACCTGATCACTGCAATTGCGCCGTTGCCTGCAGGAGTAGCGATTGCACATATAGTATCTTCTTTCTGGTTTGCCATAGCTGAAATCTTACACAAAGGTAATGGATTTCCCTCAGTTTAGCTTTTCATGATCCTTTTGCCGGCATGAAACCCTGTAGGTTCTACACCTTGTTATCTTTTTTAACTTCCAGCCTCAAGGATTTTCTGCCAATATTCTTTTCTTTTGCTATCATTGTGAATAAATTTTCAGCAAAATTTTTAAGGCATGAGCGTACTCGTGAACAAACATTCCCGCGTCATAGTGCAGGGATTCACCGGAAGCGAAGGTTCTTTCCACGCACAGCAAATGATCGAATACGGAACCAATGTAGTGGGTGGCGTCACCCCAGGAAAAGGCGGACAATCTCATCTGGGTAAACCCGTTTTCAATACAGTTAAGGAAGCGGTTGAAAAGGCGGGCGCCGATGTATCGGTGATATTTGTCCCCCCGGCTTTTGCTGCCGATGCCATCATGGAAGCCGCCGAATCAGGAATAAAGGTAATTGTTGCCATTACCGAAGGAATCCCCGTGGCCGATATGGTGAAGGTGAAGGATTTTCTCCGCAAGCATAATTGTACCCTGAGTGGTCCCAATTGCCCTGGCGTTATCACCCCCGGCGAAGCCAAGGTCGGAATCATGCCG
>JAKAMP010000403.1 GCA_021812865.1 Bacteroidota bacterium
TTCGCCGTTCTCGAGAGGTATGGTCATCTGGTTGGCTTCAGCATGAACCTTTCTCTGTTTGCCAGTATACAGGGTATAATCATCGGCCACCTTCTGCAGTTCCGCTGAACCGGTGAACTTCATACCGGTACTGAAGGATTGATCATTCCTGTCCAAGCCGAGCGGTGAATGGTATATAAGCGTATCCTGCCTGTCGCCGTTGCGGCAGGTCACCATATAATCCAGGCTGGGTTTCTTATCGTTGTTGTGCGCACTCACGGTAACGATCAGTTTACCGTCGGGCGATTCCATTTTCCATTCGGCAGGGGCATGGCTGCATGACTGGGCCATCAGGCAAAAGGCGGCTGAAAAACCCATTATGACATGAATTTTCTTCATTTTTTCTTGTTTAGGATAGGAAAGCATTCATATGCCGAATATACAAAACAAAAATGCAAAAGGTTATCTTTACTCCCTGCAATGTTGAATTACATGGACAGTTCCGGTGTTTTGACGCGTGAAATGATCAGGCAGAAAGCTCTGGCGCTTGGCTTCTCCGATTGCGGCTTCGCACCTGTTGAATCGCCTGGTGAAGAAATGAACTTTTTCCGGGAATGGCTTGCCCTGGGCATGAATGGGGAGATGCATTATATGGAGAAATATACAGATCTGAGAGAAAGTCCTGCCCTGTTGCTCCCTGACGTCAGAACCATGGTGATGCTTTCAGTGAATTATTACCCCGGTGAAACGGGGTGGGCAGGCGAAGATTACAGGCTTTCCCGCTATGCCCTCGGGGAGGATTATCATGAAGTGATCAGGAAAAAGCTGGCGCAGCTGCTTTCCGCAATCCGTGAAACGGATGCACAGGTTGAGGGTCGTTGCTTTGTTGACAGCGGACCGGTGATGGAAAAGGCCTGGGCGCAGAAAGCAGGACTGGGATGGATCGGCAAGAACGGACTATTGATCACCCGGCATTCTGGCTCATGGGTGTTTCTGGCAGTTATGCTGATGAACCGGGTAGTTGAATACGACCGGCCAGCTTTACCACGCTGCGGAACCTGCGATCGTTGCATCAAAGCATGCCCCACAGGGGCCATTGTATCACCCGGCTGGGTCGATGCCCGCAAATGCATATCATACCTTACCATCGAAAAACGAGGCGCGTTTGATGGTTTAGTTCCCGAATGGAAAAGCTGGATTTTTGGCTGTGATGCCTGCCAGGACGTTTGTCCCTGGAATAAAAAGGCGAAAATCACCTCAGTGCAGGAATTTTTACCCCGTAAAGAAATTACCGACATGAGCAGTGAAGCATGGGAAAAGCTCACACCTGAAAAGTTTCGTGAACTATTCAGGAAAAGCGCCGTGAAAAGGACAAAGCCGGAAGGACTGATCCGCAACATCAAATGGGTAAAGGGCGAATAGCGAGGGGAAAAACCTATCCGTAACTCAGATTTGAGCAGGTGCTGTTCTTTGATTATCTTTACAGCCCGGGAGAAAGCATAATGGGAACATCTTCATGGACATAAACAGGCAAGATGACCCGAATATATTTGGGGTTCGGATTCCTTGCATAAAATGCAGACATTGGCTGGATGAGGCTAAATGTAAGGCCTTTCCAAAAGGAATCCCTAAGGTTATTCTTTGCGGGGACGTTCCCCATACGACCGTCCGGCCCGACCAGGTGGGTGGTTATGTTTATGAATTTTATGACCGTCCTCCGAAATTCAACATAACCGTGTGAGGTTTATTTAGTCTCAAAAAATAAGCTTATTTCGCAGAGTTCGTGCTTTGAAATTTTCCTCTATAAATCTTGTGGGGAGAATGTATATGATCCTAATAATCAAATTTATCTGAATGAACCTAACCCGAAACCTCAAACCTGAGACCCGAAACGGAAAGAGTCATACAATGGCCAACCTGTGGTCAATCTGTCATCGAACAATCGTAAAATTTCCACCATTGAATAACATCCCCCACACCCTACGCCCTCGCAAGACAACCAGACCGCACGACCGCATGAACGCAGGACAATATTTCCCGCAAATTGAGGCAAAGCCGAAATCCGGACGCGCAGGGATCGGGAACCGCTCAACCGCAAGACAATTTTCCGCCAATAACCAAAAGCCAACGGCAAACAGCATTGAAAAATATCTTTCTGTTCCGGAATTTCATGCGATGCATGTATGAATTGCCAATCCTTAAGTAAGTTTGAATCTTAAAATCTTTTTAACTTACCCATATGTCGTTTGTCAGAACCACCGAGCAGCCTTCGCAGTACCATCACCTTGAGAAAATGTCGATCCTGGAAATCCTGGATGGGATGAACCGGGAGGACAGGCTGGTTCCCGAGGCCATTGCAAAAATCCTTCCCCGTATTGAGAAGCTTGTTGCAGCTATTGTGGACAAGATGCTCATGGGCGGGAGGCTGTTTTACATCGGGGCGGGCACCAGCGGAAGGCTTGGAATTGTCGATGCCAGCGAGTGCCCACCCACATTTGGAGTTCCCCAGGGATTGGTCATCGGCATAATTGCCGGTGGAGACATGGCTATCCGCATTGCAGTGGAGCATGCCGAAGATGATCCGGAGCAGGGCTGGCTAGACCTGCAGAAATATCATGTACATGCAGGAGACGTGGTAGTGGGTGTTGCAGCAAGCGGCACCACGCCTTATGTTATCGGTGCATTGAAGCGATGCAGGGAAAATGACATTGTTACCGGGTCAGTTTCCTGCAATGCAGGCTCGCCTGTGTCGGAACAGGCCGATTTTCCCATAGAGGTTGTTGTGGGGCCCGAGTTTGTAACAGGCAGCACACGGCTGAAAAGCGGCACCGCCCAGAAACTCGTGCTCAACATGATATCTACTGCTGTAATGATCCAGCTTGGCAGGGTAGAAGACAACCGGATGGTAGATATGCAGCTAACCAACGATAAGCTCATCGACCGGGGTGTGCATATGGTGATGGAGCAACTTGGCCTGGACGATTATGAATCGGCAAAAAAGCTGCTGCTCGAACATCAGAGTGTAAGGGAAGCAGTGAAAGCAGGAAAAGGGTAGTTGTATGTGCTGTTTGATTTCCGGAGGGTAATTTTTTCTTGGGTAGCAGAGGCTGGCACCTTTTGATCAGTGCGTCTGTATTGCAGGTTCTGTAACAAAAAGCCCGGAATGAAATCTCATCCCGGGTTTCGGCAGAATAATTGATGATTATTGTGCAAGTTTGGCAATCTGGTCAATAGGCAGACTGTTGGCCATATTGATTACATCATTTTCATTGGAATAGCCCGTGACCTTCAAGGTGAGCAGGGTGTTGTTAATGGGGAGCTGAAGGTTATAGGAATCCTTGTTGTCGCTTGTTTCCTTCTGCAGCATACCCTTATAACCGGCAACCTTGATTCTTTTCTGGTTGGGGTCGCTGTTGCCCATGATCATAGGCATAGCCAGCAGGGCATTCAGGCTGGTAAGGAGGGGAGAGTCGCTCATGATCTCAAGCTGGGCTGTTTTTCCCTCTGTGCCATAGGAACGGTTCACATATAAACCGGCAACTCCTGCGGCGCCTGAAACATTGTCGTCCTTGGTGTTGCAGGCCATGTCGTTGAGTTTGGTAGGAAGAAGGGCAAGAATATCCTTCCCTATGGCCTGGTTGAT
>JAKAMP010000404.1 GCA_021812865.1 Bacteroidota bacterium
AAAAGTTCATTCTGCCTTATGAAATTCAAGATAATAATACTATCAGTCTGGGAAATGCATCGAATATGCTATGGCCCGGGTAAAAATTTGATCCTTATTCAACCTTCATATGAAGGCTGCCAATACCTCCACTGACGTTAATTTTGAGCCTGTATTTAGCTTTATTGTATGCGTCGTTCGTGTAAGTTTGTCCCTCTTTTGCCAGGCCAAAGTGACTGATGTCGCCGATCAGGCCGTGTACTTCCACCTCCACGCCTGCTGACGACGGAAGAATTAAGGTCAGATCGCCAATACCGCAGCTGAAATCGGCATCGAGATTCTGTTTCCATTCTCCTGACAGATCCACCGTACCCTGTCCGACCCCGGCGCTTATTTCAAGCTCATTGAGGCTGGTATTGCCCAGCTTGATCTCAAACTCCCCTGCGCCCAGTTCAAAATTTGCCCGGGTGATGTTTGTATTTCTGAAATCAAACCTTCCTTCGCCAGCTCCGAATCCAACTTCCACCTCAGTTGGAATCCGGCTGTTGATGGCGATATTCGCAACATTTTTCTCATGGGGAAGGTCAATCTCTCTTGTCTTACTCAGTTTAAGCGTCACATCTGCGATGGAATTGTGAGTTTTCTCACTGCTTTCAAGTTCCCATTTGTCCTTATGAAATTTGAACTTTCCTTCCAGCAGCCCGACAGCCCCACCTGTAATATTATAATATCCGGAAGGGAATCCCAGTTCTAATCTTGCTTTTTCAATCCCTTCAGCCTTGAAATTGCGTTTTTCGAAACGGTAATCTCCTTTATCACGGGCTACGCTGTCGGGTTCCCCCGGTTCGCTGCTGATTTCAAACCTGCTGGAATCATCATGGGATCGGTTGTGATGCACGCATCCCGGAAACGCGATAAAGGCAGCGCAGATGGCACTGTATAAAAAACGGTGTGTTTTCATATTTTTTGGATTGGTTGGTATGATTAGAAAGTTTTAAGGAACTCGTCTGCACTGATCACCTTCGCGTAGTAGGTAAGCGTGGCCAGGGTTGAAACATGCACATCCCTGGCTTTCACTGTTTCATTGCCGAATGTTAGATCGCGGGTTGCGCAGGCATCATGGATTACGGTGCAGTCAAATCCATAATCGGTGGCAGCCCTGGTTCCGCCTTCGAGACACATATGGGTCATCATCCCGCAAATGATCAGTTTTTTTATTCCAGTCTTGTGCAGGTATTCCAGGAGATCCGTGCCTTTGAATGCGTTGATGTCTTGTTTCACAATTACTTTTTCTCCCTCTGCCGGTGAAACATTCTCATGGATCTTGCTTTTGGTACCATGCATCACATGGATAACCGGAAGACCTTTACCGCGGAAAGCAGTGAGAAGCTTTTTTGCCACCAGGCTCGCTTCAATACAGCCTTCGAGTTTCTTGTCGCCTTCAAAATAAAAATTCTGGATATCAATAATGAGAAGCCCTATACTATCGGGATTCTGTCCTTGATGGACTGTGGACTGCGATGCCATAGGTCGAGAAATTAAAATAACAAGGAATGAAACAAAGATAGGAATGAATTTGCTCATGTTATTTTTACGTTAAATTAATTCAATATTTGGCTGATTGATGCAACCGCTATCAAAATTCCGGATAGATCTTTTTCTTCCCGTCAGTAGCCGCGATCAGGCTATACTGCAAGGTTGGCAGATTGCCGGGTTTTGTTTTTGCAGAAAGCTTTTCATATCCAGCGAATGGTTTAATGGGATTGGCAACTATATCTCATTTAATTTGTTTCTATTAAGAATCAAGGGGTAATCGTATCTCAATTTTTAGTAATTTCACGGTTCAAATGATTCATTTTCAGTAACCATTAAAATTCATAGAATATGCTTCATTACAAAGAGTTAGGTCTCGTCAATTCCAGGGAGCTTTTCCAGAAAGCCATCAAGGGCGGCTATGCCATACCTGCCTTCAATTTCAATAACCTCGAGCAGTTGCAGGCAATCATTTCTGCCTGCGTGGAAACCAAGTCGCCGGTGATTCTGCAGGTTTCGAAGGGTGCCCGTAAGTATGCCAATCAAACTTTGTTGCAATACCTTGCCAAAGGAGCTGTTGAGTATGCAAAAGAGCTGGGCTATTCCATACCGGTAGTGCTTCATCTAGACCATGGTGATTCATTCGAAACAGCCAAATCGTGCATCGAATCAGGTTTTTCATCTGTGATGATCGATGGATCACACCTGTCTTATGAGGAGAATGTTAAGCTAACCAAGCAGGTTGTGGATTTTGCTCACCAGTATGATGTAACTGTTGAGGGTGAGCTAGGTGTACTGGCCGGTATTGAAGATGAAGTATCATCTGCCCACAGTCATTACACACAGCCCGAAGAAGTGGAAGATTTCGTAAAGAGAACCGGCGTGGATTCCCTTGCGATCTCCATTGGAACCTCCCATGGCGCCTTCAAATTCAAGGTAAAACCCGGAGAACTACCTCCTCCTTTGCGCTTCGACATTCTCGAAGAAGTTGAGAAGAGGATTCCCGGCTTCCCCATCGTTCTGCACGGTGCATCTTCTGTTCCACAGGATATTGTGGCTGAAATCAACAAATATGGTGGAAAACTGGATGATACCGCCGGTGTTTCCGAAGATCAGCTCCGCAGGGCTGCTTCCTCGGCTGTATGCAAAATCAACATCGATTCCGATGGCCGCCTGGCGATGACCGCCGCCATCCGCAAGGTATTTGCTGAAAAGCCCGGAGAATTCGACCCACGTAACTACCTGGGCCCTGCCCGTGATAAACTCAAAGAGCTGTACAAGCACAAAATTGAACATGTGCTTGGAAGTATCAATAAGGCATAATGATCCTCAAAAGCCCGCAAAAGCGGGCTTTTTGTTTTTTCTGTACAAAAATGATTTTTCCTTCCGGTAGCGCAACAGTTGATTAGCGACAGCAGTTTTGGACGGCGAGGATAAACGTTTATCTTTTCAGCATTTAAGCTGGTTGGATATCACCTGCTTGAGGTCGTTATAGGAATGGACCACCTGGAAATCGGGATAATCATCGATAACATTCTGGGGCGGGCGGAAAAGGATGCCCAACTCGGCCTGCTTGAGCATATTGATATCATTGTAGGAGTCGCCAATGGCTATTACCTGGTAATTGAGGCTTTGCAGGGCTTCAATCGTTTTTTTCTTGGCATCCGGTTGCCGGAGGTTGAAATCGATAATGTTCCCGCCTTTGTCTATGGTTAGTTGATGGCAGAAGAGCGTAGGTCTTCCGAGCTTTTCGATGAGGGGATCAGCAAACTCCACGAAGGTATCGGAAACAATGATTACCTGGGTTTGTAAACGAAGCCACATAAGGAAATCACGGGCGCCGGGAAGTGGCTCGATGAGGGAAATCACATGCTGAATATCGTGAATGGTTAGCTCATGCTGTTTCAGTATCTCCAGCCTCCGGTGCATTAAAGCGTTGTAATCACTGATGTCGCGGGTGGTAAGTTTCAACTCGTCTATTCCTGTGCGCTTGGAAACATTAATCCACACTTCAGGAGTAAAAACACCTTCCAGGTCGGAGCAAACAATGTACATGATCTTAAAATTTAACCGTTCAGTAATGGTTCCTCAGGTATTCTCTGAAAGCA
>JAKAMP010000405.1 GCA_021812865.1 Bacteroidota bacterium
TGGTAGCTGGTTTCTTGTCCGGGTTAATTTTGGTTCGCGTCAAGGGCAAATTATGGTACGAGGAGAAATTTGTTCCCAAAGTGAGTCCGATTACACTGATTGCCCTTTTATTCACCATCATCGTAATGTTCTCCTTGAAGGGCAACCTGATTGTGCAAATTCCGCTGGATGTTGTCCGGATTTCTATTCCTCTGGTGTTCTACTTTGTGATTATGTTCCTGGTTAGTTTCTGGATGGGGCACCGCGCAGGAGCAGATTATCCCAAAACGGTTACTCTAGCATTTACCGCAGCCAGCAACAACTTTGAATTGGCCATTGCGGTATCTGTTGCCGTGTTCGGAATTAATTCCGGTGAAGCATTTGCCGGTGTAATCGGACCGCTGGTCGAAGTACCAGTCATGATCGGACTGGTCAACCTGGCTTTCTGGCTACGGAAGAAATTCTTTATTGCAGAAAAGCAAGTTTCGCCAGTTGTGGCTGATTGATATATCCATTGCATTTGGCTGAATTTGCGCTGGTGCAGTGTGTGAAAGGAGTCATGCGATGACTTACAAATACCTGGGAAAAAGCCTTATCAGGCCTGATGCCATCAGTAAAGTAACGGGTAAAGCCATTTTCTTGGATGATATCCGGATACCGGGCATGTTGCATGCCGCTATTCTCAGACCAGAATATGCACATGCTTTGATCACTGACATTAATACCTCAGAAGCCGAGAAATGCCCTGGTGTTGTTAAAGTGGTCACTGGAAAAGGATGCCATTTTCGGTATGGAGATAACATCAGTGACTTTATTCCAATGGCATCCGAAAGGGTTCGATATATCGGTGAACCCGTGGCGGCTGTCATCGCAGACACCCCTTTACATGCAAAATTGGCAATAGAGCAAATTAAAGTAACTTACGATCCACTCCCCGTTTATATTGATGCAAGAGAGGCGATGCAAGAAGATGCTGTTCTAATTCATCCAGAATTGCAGGATTATTGGCATTTGCCCACCCTCCATCCTGTTCCAGGTACCAATATTGCGCATAAATATCAACTCGTCAAAGGTAAAGGTGAAGAAGGGTTTAAAGACGCTGACATTATTATTGAAAATGAATTTAACTATCCCTTGGCATCCAGCGCAGCTTTGGAACCACATGGGGCAATTGCCTGGTTCAAGGAAGACCAAACCATCGAGATCTGGTCATCCTCTATTTGTCCTTTTATCATTCGCGATGAAGTGGCGAAATCGTATCAAATTCCTGTATCTGATGTTCGGGTTCATATTCCAGAAGTGGGCGGGTGTTTTGGCTACAAATCGGATGTAACCGTTGAGGAAACCGTCGCCTGGATAGCGAGCTTTGTCCCCGGTCATCCTGTGAAATGGGTTGCCTCGCGTAAAGAAGACATCACCAGCACACTATTGGGGCATGGCATTCGAACTGTCATGAAGATGGGCGCAAAGAATGACGGAACACTGATTGCCCTTAAAACCACGATTTTTCATTCAACAGGGGCTTACAGCGATACAGGGGTAAATGTATTGATGGCAGCCACCCATAATTCAACCGGGCCATACGAATTTCAACACTGCGACCTAACTGGCTACTCTGTTTATACCAATACACCCCCGGTAGGTGCTTTTCGTGGTTATGGACATGCTGAACCACAATTTGCCACTGAACGCATGATGGACATTCTCGCCAGAAAATTAAAAATGGATCCAATTGACCTGCGCAGGAAAAATTACTTAAAAGAAGGCAAAATCAATGCTCTGGGTGAACATATGTGGAAGTCGAATGGGGACATCTACAAGTGTTCTGAGATCGTTGAAAAGGCGATTTTTGGTCACATGAAACCAGAGGAAGATGAGAATTATTACTATGGAAGGGGTTTTGCCGCCCTGATGAAATCACCAAAAGGTGCACCATTCTCGACCAAAGGCTGCTATATGAAAATGAATATTGATGGCAGTGTGTCTATCAATATGGGCGGTGCTGAAGTCGGTCAAGGTCTAAGGACCGTGGTTCGCCAGATTGCTGCTGAAGCATTACAAATACCCCCTGAAAAGATCAAGGTCTACGACGAATTGGACACTCAATTTTCTCCCTACGAATGGCAAACCATTGGATCCATGTTCACTATGCAAGGAGGCCGCGCGATCGTTCGAGCTTCTGAAAAGTTGATCAAAATATTAAAACAAACCGCAGCGCAGGTGCTCAAAACAGATGAGGATTACCTCGAATACGATGGAAAATCGGTTTTTTTGCGCAGCGATCCATCTATTTCAATTTCAATTAAAGATCTCAATCGTGGCTATATTACTGAAGATGGAATTACGGTTGGAGAGGTCGCTCAGTCTGTTTCGGATGCCCGGTTACCAAGATATTCAAACCCAAATAAGAATGGACAAGGCAATTTAGGAGTGACATATACCTTTGGTGCTCAAGGAGCTGAAATCCGGATCGAAAAGAAAACTGGCAAAGTTACCATCGATCATTTTGCTTCAGTATTTGACGTAGGCACAGTGATTAACCCACTCCAAATTCGCGGTACAGTCCTGGGAGGTGTGGTAATGGGAATTGGAGCTGCCCTTTACGAAAAAGTCGAAATCGATAAGGAAGGGCGGATTATTAACCCTCATTATTTCCAATATCATATTCCCACCCTCAAAGAAGCTCCTCGCCAAACAATTGAATTTGTCGAAACGCCTGATCCGATCGGTGCATTCGGCGCGCGTGGAATCGGAGAACATCCTGTCATCGGAGTCGCTCCGGCAGTTCTCAATGCCATTTATGATGCCCTGGGAGTTGATTTCTTCGAAATTCCCGTAACTCCTCAAAAAATCAAGCATGCGCTTGAAATTGGAAAGGTATCAGTACGATGAAACAGGCAATCAGTTTTACCATCAACGGAACCAAGCAAACTCTTGAGGTCGAACCTGACGCGATGCTGATCGACATTATCCGAGACCAGCTTAAATTGACTGGCACAAAGCGAGGATGTGATAACTCTACCTGTGGAAGTTGCGTCATCATCATCGATGGTCGGGCGATAAAAAGCTGCAATTTACCTGCAAGTAAAGCAAATGGCTCAACAATCTTCACCGTTGAAGGGATGACTAAAGGAATGAGTTTGCACCCTGTTCAGCAGGCGCTGGTTGAATCCGGTGCAATTCAGTGCGGATTCTGCACCCCGGGAATCGTTATGGAATTGGTGGCTCTCTTTCAAACCAAACCTGACTCCAGTGAAGACGAAATTAAGGTTGCTTTGAATAGGCATTTATGCCGATGTACCGGTTACGAACCAATAATTGTAGGTGCTCTTAATGCGCAGAAGGAGGGAATGAAATCCATTGAAAACATTGGAAAAAACTAATAATGTTTCGGCTTCGCTGGGAATTTATTCAAAGCAAATCCTGGTAATTTTAGCGCACCCAGATGATGAAAGCTATGGCATGGGAGGCACATTAGCGAAATATTCCCATAAGGGTGCTCAGATCACCATACTATGTGCGACTCGTGGGGAAGCTGGAATTGCTGGAGTAGAACCGAAAGAAGCCGGGCGAGTACGTGAAATAGAGCTTAGGCAAGCAGCTGAGTATTTGGGAGCACAAGTCTTTTTC
>JAKAMP010000406.1 GCA_021812865.1 Bacteroidota bacterium
CTCTTTCCTTGGTATGTTTGAACTCATTCTGCCCACAAGCCTTACCAACAAAGCCGATCAGCAGGTCGACAAGGGAGGATACCTGGCTGCTTTCTTCATGGCGCTCACCCTGGTATTGGTTTCTTTCTCCTGTACCGGCCCTATCGTCGGCGCCCTGCTGGTAGAAGCTGCATCGGGAGAAGTTTTGAAACCTACCATTGGCATGTTCGGATTTTCGCTCGCCTTTGCCCTTCCATTTACCCTGTTTGCCATCTTCCCGTCGTGGCTCAAGAGCTTCCCGAAGTCTGGGGCATGGCTTAATTCGGTGAAGGTGGTCATGGGCTTTATTCTGTTTGCCTTTGGAATGAAGTATCTCAGTAACATTGACCAGGCTTATCACCTGAGAATACTGGGAAGGGAATTGTACCTCTCCATTTGGATCGTGCTGTTCTTCCTGCTGGGATTATATTTCCTTGGGAAGATCAAATTTGCACACGACAGCGACTTACCTCACATAAAGGTTCCCAGGCTGATCCTTGCCATTGCTACATTCTCCTTTGTGGTTTACATGATTCCTGGCCTGTTTGGCGCCCCACTGAGTGGTTTGTCAGGCGTCATCCCGCCAAAAACGGGTATGAGTTTTGACCTCGTCAGCCTCATTAGTCAGAATGGCGTGGGCAACGGGTCAGCTCCCTCACAGGCAAACACCTTGTGCGAAACCCCAAAATATGCAAATATCTTCGAGATGCCTTACAACCTCAAAGGTTATTTCGATCTGGAACAGGGACTGGCGTGCGCGAAAAAACTCAATAAGCCGGTGTTTCTCGATCTGAAAGGAAATACATGTACCAATTGCAAAGCCATGGAAGGCGAGGTATGGTCCGATCCTGCCGTTTTACAGCGTTTGCGCAATGATTTTCTCATCATTGCGCTTTATGCCGACGACCGTACACCGCTCCCGGAAAACGAGTGGTACACCTCAAAAACTGACGGAAAGGTTAAAAAAACCATAGGGGCGAAAAACGCGGATTACCTGGTTACCACATTTCATACGAATTCCATCCCGTTGTATGTGGTTCTCGATACAAATGGAAAACCGCTGGTTGATCCGGTTGGATATAGTCCGGATAAGCAGAAATTCATTGATTTTCTCGACAGGGGAAAAGCAGCATTCGAGACGGAGTCAGCTTCATCAGGGAAATAGGAGGAACAGAGCGGTTCGTTTATTCTTTTTTGCCGGAATATAGCCCATCTTTTACCAATCGGACATTTTGAAATTATTAAAGTCATGCCATTCGAATACAGGATGGCATCGCTTTTTCTGTAAGTCCATTATTCCCGGGATAAGGCCGACGATTGATCTGTTTAATGCAAATTCAACAAGCAGCTTTGAGAACCACGTCAAATGATGGCCTCAGAAGGAACTAAAATTTCCCGAACTTCAGTGTCACACTGCCTGAAATTCCTTTCAGGACATCGGAAGGGATGGCCACATCGGTGTTGTTGAGACGTACATCGCTGGTAAACCGGTACGCAGCGCCCACGGCAAATCTGAACCAGCGGGTAAGATTGAGTTCGAGTTCCACTCCGGGTTCAGCAAGCATGAAAACGGTGGATGACTGTATGTAACCATCGAAATTTCCAGTAAAACCAGGTTGTTTATTGATCGTATAGGCAATCCCGCCAACCCCCGCCATTACCGGAAACGAAAGATGAACCGGAAATTTTGGCAGCAAAATGGGTTCGACAAATATTCCTCCATGGCCTCCTACAAGGTTATAGCTCTGGTCGGCGGTTAGTACTCTGAAATCTGTAGCAAAGCCAGATCCATAGAAACCGAGGGCCAGGGAATGTCCTATGATCCATGCACCCCGTCCTCCCATGGTAATGGCATTCAGGCTGTTGATCTGGCTGTATCCAACCGAGAAAGCCCCGTAGCCGCCATTGGTGCGTTGTTTCCCGAAAAGGGTTTTTATTTGGTTATCATCATCCTGGCCATGAAGGGGAACCAGAACGAAGGAGGCGAGAAGCAGAAAAACTGATTTGCGGATCATAATATGACTGGTTTAGGATTAAAATGCGTATTTAAGAGAAAAGGCAATATCCCATATCTGGAGATGAAAAAAGCGGTTTGCCGAAAGTTCAAAGAAGGGTTTATAGTCAATGCCCACAACGAACGGAAATTCCCTTATCCGGTATTCCAGTCCCACGAAGCCATCGATTCCTAATACCGGGGAAAATTTTCTGGATGAGAAATAGGTATATGTGCCGAATTTCCATGAATCGGCATAAGTTGTGCCGACATGCGCTCCGTACCCCCATTCCATATAGATGTTTTCACTATATTCTTCCAGTTTGGGCATGAAGAATTCCCGTAAGCCGGTTACCTGGAGTCCATTCAGCCTGAAACTGAGCATGCCTTCCAGGGCATTGTTTTCATCCATGTAATTCCTGTACGTAAAGCCGGAGGTGATGCCGCCACGAACGCCGGCATTTCGCGTATAGTTCTGTGCCTGTGTCTTGAAAGGAAAGATACACAGCAGTGTAAAAAACACTAAGATTTGTAATCTTTTCATCCTGGTTTATTTATTAAAAAGTCTGGCTTCGCCTGATCCGGATATATGTACATGAAATTCCGAAGGTTTTACACGGTAATACACTGTGCCGCTTCCCGGAATATCTATATTCAGGAAATCCCAGGCCCATGCATAAATATCACCCGATCCCGACAAATTGATGTTCGAAGCGCTCTGTTCCAGGTGATAGGTCCAGATGGTACCCGATCCCGACAGGTCAAGGTCGCTGTGATCGCAACTCCCTGACGCTTCGACCCTGCCTGAACCCGAATGCCGTACATCGAGGTATGATAATTCCAAGTTAAGGAATTCAATGATCCCGGAGCCTGTAAGATCCAGCCTGAGCTGATCCGTGCTGAGATTGTCGTTATGAATGACACCGGAACCCTCAAGCTTTACATAATCGAGATAGTTCATGCAGATATCTACAATGACCGGCCCGTCTGATTCAAAGCAATGGCGGTTGGTTGAATAGATCTCAAGATTTTCGTTCCGAACCCGGGTGCCGATGAAAGGCAGGAGGTTCTCGTCGGCTTCGATAGTGATTTCCGGGTGAATGATTGAAGTATCGATATCAATGAATACTTCAAAGTCACCCTGGGAGATCACTCCGTAAAAATCGGGCTGGCTTCGCGATTCGCGCACACGGTTACCGTTACCTTCAATGCACATGAAATCCGTGCAGGCCTGCAGTAGTATACCTGCAACCAGTGGGAAAATGAATTTCAGCGGTTTCATAGGGTTCGTTTCTTCATTAAAGACAGAGGCTGAAGAAACAGGTTGCATCCCCGCAGTAAAATCTTTATCAGCGGTGGTTGAGGCTGATGTTTGCCTTTCTGGAGACAGTAATGGTTACTTTTGAGCGGCCGGGATTTTTTCCGACTGGACCGTATTCCATCCTTACCGGGGGGTCGAGTTCAGTGGTTTTTTCCTCGAATTTGCCCAGGTCGTGGGGCAGCCGGACAAAGGCATCGGAGGGGTAGGTCACATCAAGATTGTAGGAAGCGTCATGGTCAAAGGTAAGGTCTATATCGGTATACTCTGAATTCAGCCT
>JAKAMP010000407.1:0-2801 GCA_021812865.1 Bacteroidota bacterium
CTATGAAGTAACGGATTCTGCTGGAAACTATGCAGTGCGCCTCGATACCGTCGATTACCGTTACGCTGGGAAGTCAACGGCTAAAAAGAAAAAGAATGAAAAAAACAAACCAGACAAGTTGGTAGTCAACATGAATACCGGCGCCGGTAAACCCCTGGATCTGAACACCACCCTGGTTCTTACCACCGATAAACCTGTACTAAACCTGGATCCCTCGAATATTTCTCTGGAAAAGACAGAAGATACCCTCAAAATTCCGCTCAAATTTACCATCCGGAAGGACAGCTTGGAACTTCGCAAGTTCATTCTCAATGCCCGCTGGGAAGAAAACACCGATTACAGGCTTGTGATATACCCCCCTGCCTTTACCAGCATATACGAAACCCAGCCCGATACCCTGAAACGTACCTTCAAAACCCAAAAGGCCGATTATTACGGGAAACTGATGGTGGCCCTCGATTCGGTTGAAAACAATGTCATTGTGCAATTGCTGCAGAAAGATATCCCTGTAAGGCAGGAATCCACGCGAAAAAACGGAAAACTTACCTTTGATTACGTACTCCCGGGGAAATACAAGGTCAAGATTATTTACGACAGGAATAACAACGGGTTCTGGGATACCGGGCGTTACCTGGAAAAACTGCAGCCCGAAAAAGTGGCCTTCTACCACAACGAAATAGACATACGCAGTAACTGGGATTTGGACATCTCTCTTCCCGGGAAGGAACCCGGAAACCAGTAATCACTCGTAAAACGCTGCATTCCGGTGATCATCACAGCCTGTTCCTTGTGCCAGGGTGAATTTATTCGCCATAGTAAAATCTGGAAAATCAGTCTACCTTTGCTGTATACTATACATCTCCGGTCATGAAAAAACTTGTTGTGCTTACTGGCGCCGGCATCAGCGCTGAAAGCGGACTGAGAACCTTCCGTGAGATGGGTGGTTTATGGGAACAATACGATGTAACCGAAGTGGCCAGTCCGGAAGGTTGGGCCAGGAACCGCAAGCTGGTGCTTGACTTCTATAATGAACGACGCAAGCAACTTCTGCAGGCTAAACCAAACGCCGGTCATCTTGGCCTGGTGGAACTCGAAAAGTATTTCGATGTAGTCATCATCACACAGAATATCGACGACCTCCATGAAAGGGCCGGCAGCAGCAGGGTGCTTCACCTGCACGGGGAATTAATGAAAGCACAGAGCACAGCCGATCCCGAACTGGTCTATCCCATTGAGGGCTGGGAGCTGAACTTGGGAGATACCTGCGAGAAAGGTTCCCAGTTGCGACCCTTCGTGGTCTGGTTTGGTGAACCGGTGCCTGCCATGACAGAAGCCATCGCACTTGCCGAACAGGCCGAGCTGTTCCTTGTGGTGGGTACAAGCCTCAATGTGTATCCTGCAGCCGGACTGATCGACTACGTGAGGCCTGATGCACCGGTAACCCTTATTGACCCGAACGAGATCACGGTTCCTGTGCGGCGGAAATTCCAATTCATTAAAGAAAAAGCCAGTGTTGGCGTGAAATTATTTATGCAACAAGCACTTTCTGAGGTATGAAAAGAATTCTTTTCTTTGCCTGGCTGATGCTGTCCTGCAGTTCTATCCTTCAGGGTCAGGCCTTTACAGGCGGAATAGCCGGTGGTATTACGGGGAATCAGATCGACGGTGATTCCTATTTTGGATACCATAAAATGGGATTTACCGCCGGTGGCTACGTTCAGACCCGTCTCGAAGGAAACTGGCAGTTCCAGATGGAAATTGCTTACATCATGAAAGGCGCAGCCAATGCTCCTTCTCCCGATAATTCTTCTTTTTACAAGGTACGGCTGCAGTATGTTGAAGTACCTGTGATGGCCGACTGGTACATTGGTAAAAAATTGTTCCCGGAGGCCGGTGTGTCTTTTGGATACCTGTTCGACGCCAGGCAGGATCTTACCGGCACGGGTTACGGACCAGCAGACTTTAAAAAAACAGAATTTTCCATGAAAGCGGGATTGAATTACCAGTTCACCGACCTCATCAGGGGAAACCTCCGTTTTTCCTACAGTATTATCCCGGTAAGGAACCACCCCGGCGATCAGACCTACCTTCTGAACCGTGGCGAATACAACAATACTCTCAGCTTCAGTGTTTATTACAGGCTGAAGTAATGATTAAATACAAGTTTCATGAAGACCATCATCGCAGTAACCGGGGCAAGCGGGTCCATCTATGCCCGCAGAATCCTGGATAAGCTAAAACCTTACCCGCAGGATATCGCTGTGATCTTTTCCGAAAAAGCAAAGCAGGTATGGGAATTCGAACTGGGCAACAGAAACTTTGAGCTCCTTCCCTTTAAAACCTATGAACCGGACGATTTCTTCGCTCCCCCTGCTTCGGGCTCTTCCCGTTTCGATACCATGATTATCTGCCCCTGTTCCATGGGAACGCTTTCGCGCATTGCCAATGGGAATGCCGACGACCTGATTGCACGAAGCGCTGATGTGATGCTGAAGGAAAGACGAAAACTCATCCTCGTTACCCGCGAATCGCCACTCAATCTCATACATCTCAGAAATATGGTTCAGGTTACCGAGGCTGGCGCTATGGTTCTTCCGGCTTCCCCTTCCTTTTACAGTAAGCCTGTAACTCTTGACGATGCTGTGGACACCGTGATTGACCGGATTCTTCAGCTGGCAGGCTACGACTTCCCTGCTTTTCACTGGGGAGAATAGCCATTTATGCCCTGCCGATCTCTCCCCACCTCCTTCTCAGGCAACCGCCAATGTGGCTATGCTGATCTTCGTATTGCCCAGTCCCAG
>JAKAMP010000407.1:2811-3606 GCA_021812865.1 Bacteroidota bacterium
GGCCGTCCCTCGCCGCCACATCGTCCACCAACAAAATATGGCGGTTGGATAAATGATCGGGTTGGCAGGCATCAAAGATCCCCTCTACATTCATCCAGCGGTCATACCGCCCTTTCCTGGTTTGCGTGGAACTCGACACCTTCCTGATCAGCGACCGGCTGTCCATGGGTTTACATAATCCTTCCGACAAACCCATAGCGATCCACTCCGCCTGGTTATAGCCGCGCTTCCTTAGTTTCGAGGGATGAAGGGGCACAGGAACCACAAGTTCCACCTTTCCAAATTCCGAATCCCGAATCTCCTTGCCGAATATCCTTCCCATTTCCAGCCCGATCTCCTTCATTCCCTTGTATTTCAGCTCGTGGAGTATCTTCTGGTAGGGACTACCCTTGCTAAAATAGAAGAAGGAAGTAGCATATTCAACGGGAATGCGCCCCCAGAACAACCGGGCAACCGGATTATCAGCATCCCGGTGAAACTGCGTACGCGGCAAATGATAAAGACAATGGTCGCAGAGCATCGTTTCATGCCGTTGCAGCGCGCCCGCACACGAAATACATAGCCTGGGGAAAAAGAGACCGGCAAAATCATCCAGCCATTCCATACCGACATTTTTGATTAATACCTCAGCATGAAAAATATCGTACCGTCCAGACAAGTTTATTTGCCAATATAACTGAACCTACTAAAAGAGGAGTGTTTTAATGCTCAAACAAGGGTTAACTAATCAACGCCATAGCCCAAATCTTAAACCCTAAACCAGACCTCGGACATCAGACACCAGCTATAGCTATA
>JAKAMP010000408.1 GCA_021812865.1 Bacteroidota bacterium
CCGATCTAACAAGAAACGCTAAAATATAAGGAAGCGTATAACGAAGTGAAGACAGCATGATGGTTAGGGTGAAGAATACAAAATTAATTTACAAACGGGGGATAAACCTGTTTTTCGAAGTAAACATTTTTTTATTTTACCTGTATCGGAGGAATAGCCTTTTTTTGTGAAATATTTGTTAAAAAAGTGTATGCATTGGCAAAAGAAAACAAATAGGGTTTTCGGTTCCTTGTTTTTATGTCTGCGATCTGAAATGGGCTTCAGGTGCAGTCAGAATATAGGTGCTCAGCATATTCTGGGTAGCTGTTCACCGGAGATCATATCCACGATACGGGTGGTGCCTATGCTTGTTTTCAATCTTACAATGCCAGGGTGATCGGCAACTACGCGTCCTATTACCGCTGCCTCCTTTCCGTATGGCAAGGCATGCAGGGTATTGAGCACTTTTATGGCTTCCTTTTCCGGGACGAAGAACAGGATTTTTCCTTCGTTGGCTATATATAAAGGATCAAAACCAAGGATTTCGCAGGCTGCCTTCACTTCTTCCGAAACAGGAATATGTTCTTCCTCAATGATCATTCCGGTTTTCGATGCCGATGCGATTTCATTCAGGGCGCTTGCCAGTCCGCCACGCGTAGGATCGCGCATCACATGTACCTCCGGCGTCGCATCCAGTACAGCCGAAACGAGACTGTTCAGCGGGGCGGTATCGCTGGTAATGGTGGTTTCAAACTGCAGTCCCTGCCTGGACGACATCACAGCAATACCATGTTCGGCTATGCGGCCGTTCACAATGATCACATCGCCTTCCTGTGCATGGGCGGGTGAGATGTTCACGCCCTCCCTTACCAAGCCTATGCCCGATGTATTGATGAAAATCTTGTCCCCTTTTCCTTTTTCAACCACTTTGGTATCGCCTGTAACGATTTTTACACCTGCCTTTTCGCAGCTTTCCCGGATGGAGAGAACGATCTTCCACAAGTCGTCCATGGGAAAGCCTTCCTCGATGATCAACGCCAGCGAAAGAAACTGTGGTTCGGCGCCGCAGCAACTGAGGTCGTTTACGGTTCCGTTTACAGCCAGCTCACCAATGTTTCCTCCCGGGAAAAAGATGGGTTGTACAATGTACGAATCGGTGGAAAAAGCCAGCCGACGGTTACCTGCCTCGATAACGGCCCCGTCGTGCGCGGCGCTGAGATACTCATTGCCAAGCTGGGAGAAAAACATTTTATCGATGAGTTGGTTGGAAAGTTTTCCGCCGCCTCCGTGGGCAAGCAAAACCTTGTCGTATTCATTGAGCGGTATGGGGCAACTGAGGCTAAAGTCCATGATGCTAATCCATTTTATGATATCTGAAATAGGCGGAGCATGCTCCTTCTGAAGAAACCATAGGAGCGCCCAGCGGACGTTCGGGGGTACATTCTTTGCCAAAGGCAGGGCAGAGCATAGGTTTTTTCAATCCCTGCAGCACTTGTCCTGCAATACAGATGTTCTCCCCGGGCGCCGTATGTTTACTGAAACTAAAGTTTTTTTCCGCATCAAAGGAAGCATAATCGGGATGCAATTGCAGACCGCTGGCAGGAATGGTACCAATGCCTCTCCATTCACGGTCAGTCACCACAAATACTTCCTTGAGCAGCTTTTGTGCCGGATGGTTTCCTTCCCGGGTAACCGCCCTGGAATACTGGTTTTCAACTGCTGAATCCCCATGTTCGAGCTGGCGCACTAAGGAGGCAAGGCCCTGGAGTATATCCACCGGTTCAAATCCTGTAACTACGATGGGTGTTTTGTATTTTTCTGCAATGGGGATGTATTCATGGTATCCCATAATAGTACATACATGTCCGGCAGCCAGAAACCCTTGTACCCTGGTCTCTTTCGAGGAGAGAATGGCTTCAATGGCAGGGGGCACCAGCACATGACTGCTCAATAGAAAATAATTTTTCAGGTTATGTTTCTTTGCTTCCACCACCGAGAGTGCATTGGCGGGAGCAGTGGTTTCAAAACCCACCGCAAAAAAAACAATCTTCTTCCCGGGATTGTCTTCGGCAAGATGCACCGCATCCAAAGGCGAGTAAACAATTCTTACATCACCACCGGCGGCCTTGGCGCTCAAAAGATCTTTGCCAGAGCCGGGTACCCTGAGCATGTCGCCGAAAGAAGCAATGATCACATCCGGCTTCCCTGCCAGTTCAATGGCTTTGTCGATCTTCTCTGCAGGGGTGACACATACCGGGCATCCCGGTCCATGAATGAGATGGATGGCTTCGGGCAGAAATTCCTGCAGATTGTACTTCATAATGGAGTGCGTTTGCCCTCCGCAGATTTCCATGATATTCCAGGGATGGCTCACTTCGCTTCTTATCTGGGCTGCAAGTTTTTTTACCTTTTCAATGTCCCTGTATTCGTCTATATATTTCAAGTTATGCGCGGTTTAAATGAATGCCTGGACGAAATTATTTAAAAATGCCGAGATATCTTTTCCTTAATGCAGAGAATTGAGAAACCCGGTAATCAACCTGAAATATGGAATGTACTCTTTCAGGGGAAGGGTTTCGGGACAGTCATAAACATCATGGTAATAGGGCGCTCCTCCCATAGTGTAAATAAAGAAGCATGGTACGCCTTTTATGTAAAACGGACAGTGATCGCTGTTGCATGCCGCTCCTCTGGTTTTTACCTGGGAGAGATAGTGATGAGCCTGGTTGATTTCTTTCAGTTTCTCAAATTGCTTTTTGAATTCCGATCCGTTCACCACCGTGATGCCATCGCTGCCATGTCCGGCCATATCGATGTTCAGCAGAAATTTGATGCTTCCTAAAGGAAACAAAGGGTGCTCAGCATAGTACTGCGAGCCAACCAGTCCTGCTTCTTCAGACGATACCAGCAAAAACACCAGGGTGTAACGAGGAGCGTTTTCCGGCCTGGAATAATACCTGGCCATGTCGAGAACCATGGCGGTGCCACTGGCATTGTCGTTTGCTCCCGGAAAGTATGTTTTTCTGCCCATCCTCCCCAGGTGGTCATAATGCGCCATCAGCATGAGAACAGAATCAGGCTCTTTTGTTCCCCTGATATAGCCTGCTACATTCCGGGTATTGTAATCAGGTATGTATCGGTTTTTAATATGAAGGACTGCAGACGAGGCTTTGCCATTACAGGATTCTGCACGGATGAAGATTATGGGGACAGGAAGTAGTTTCCCGGCTACCGACCAGGTTAATTTGCCCGGACGGCAAACCAGTACGCCCCTGCATGCAGCCGAAGGCAGCCCGGATATGACCGATAGCAGTTCATTCCCCATTTGTCTTTCTTTTTTCATGAAGAGCGAATCCCGGCTGTCGTCAATCCAGAGCATGCTTCCCGGATGAGACTGCAATTTCGACGCCAGGGTATCCTTGGTGAGTATTTCTGTGGAGCGGATATACAACAGGTGGAAGCTACCGCTAACGGAAGGACAGCCTGGATCGACCAGGTAATCGATGCCCGGTTTTAGCTTTTTGTTTCCGATCCTTACGGCCATCTTCACTGGAAAGGTATTGACCGGAAGTGTAAATGCCTGCATATAACCCGGAAGGAAAGGCTGAATCCCGTTTTTCTG
>JAKAMP010000409.1 GCA_021812865.1 Bacteroidota bacterium
TTTGAGCAGCGTATCAGAAAAGATGGTGGCTTTTATGGTAACCGGTCCCTGTATGGTTTCCATATCGTGCAACGTATCATGCCGGATGGTAGTATGAATCCAGCCGATATCGCCCATGATACCGGCAACGATGGGGCCCGGATCGTGAATGACCGTAGCTGTGCCAATGGAAGGCATCATAAGCCTATTTGTATCTGTATTGGTAAAATCAAGATGGTAAATACTAGAACCTGAAGACCATGTTGATGGCGCATATAAGGCAGCCTTAACCCCATTGGCCTTTCTTTCCACCGGTCCATCAAAATAGACATGACTGCTCGTGAGATAAGTCTTTAAGATAACAGACGGGTTCTGAAAGAGGCTGGTATTGATTAACTGCTGGCCATTTGCGTTTTCCACATAATAATCAAACGTTTCGGGCAGAGGAGGTGAATTGAATCCCCAGCTTCCGGTAGTTCCGCTTACCGTAAAACTACCGGTAAATCCAAGTCCGTGACAGATTTCATGAAGCACAATGGTGACCAGATCGTATTTGCTGAGCTGAGGCGCTCCGTCGGTTCCGTAATACCAGGCAATGTTTTGATTGAGATTGATCACGATGTCCGGATCAGTTGTATTGTCAAGTTCCTTCCCCACCATTTTTTCGGCCACTGATACGGCATAAAAGGTATTGAACAGGAGGGAGCCCGGGATATGGGTGAATAGATTGCCGGGACTGGTGCTGCCCAGCACACCGCTTGCCAGAGTAGAACTCCAGGTGGCATCTACACGGATGGGTACATTGCTTTTCAGAATGCTGCTCCAGATGTCCAGGGCATACTGGAATGCAACTTTGGCATTATCAGGAAAATTATGGTACGTAACGATGAATTGTGCATTATTCACTTGTCCGGACTTCAATTGGCGAAGGAACCTTTCGGAAGGAGCAATGTGTATATTCGCATCAATGCCTGTTCCGTAGTATACGATTTTTCCAATTTTGCCTGAATAGCGTACCGGGGCCGACTGGGAGTATACCTTACCACCGCAAAGAAGGATTGCAGAAATAAAGACCGGATAAATAAGATTACGCATGCAGATTTTTTCTTTCAAATGTAAATAAAGCATTTCTTCTGTCAACAAGAACTATGAGTATTTGATGTAAATTTACCAGGAGGAACAAATTTACAAACTGATGAGATATACTTTCATAATATGCATGCTGCTTGCCTCGTGCATGGTAACACACAAACCCGGAATCCAGGATCCTGTCATCACTTTGGAGAAAACTGCCTGCTATGGGGCCTGTCCTGTGTACACGCTGAGCATCTATAATTCAGGAATTTTAGTACTTACAGGTAAGGAAAACATCCCCTATAAGGGCATATTTTGTAGCAAACTGAAACGTGCAGAATGCACCAGGATCAAGCAGGCATTCATTTCGAGCCAGTTCTTTTCTTTTAAGGACCAGTATACATCCCAGTTAAAAGATTTGCCTTCGACCTTTGTTACATTCAGGTGGGATGGGAAAAGTAAAACAATAGAGGATTATGATGGCGCCCCGGATGAGCTAAAAAATTTGGAAGACCTGGTTGTAAAACTCATCGACACTCAAAAATGGAAGGCGTGCAAGGGAGGCAACTAAAAAGGACTCTCCATAGCCTTTATATATACTCCTGAACGCCCATAAACAGAAAAACTCCAGGATGCAGCTGCCCTAAAATGGCAAACACATCCTGAAGCTTTGAAATCATGAGGGATTTGACCGTGAAATATTCGTAATCAAACCCTTAATTCTTACATATTGCCGATGATTTCTGAACCGAATTCAGAGCATTTGAGCAGGGTAGCTCCTTCCATGAGGCGGGCAAAGTCATAGGTCACCTTTTTCCCATTTATGGCATTCTGTAATCCCTTAATGATAAGGTTTCCGGCTTCATTCCAACCCATGTATTCGAACATCATGACCCCAGAAAGGATAACAGAGCCCGGGTTAACCTTGTCCTGCCCGGCATATTTAGGGGCTGTTCCGTGGGTAGCTTCAAATACGGCATGTCCGGTTTCGTAGTTGATGTTGGCGCCGGGCGCAATACCGATTCCTCCCACAATGGCTGCCAGTGCATCGGAAATATAATCGCCGTTAAGGTTTAGGGTAGCTATGACTGAATACTCGGCAGGACGAGTAAGTATCTGCTGCAGGAACGCGTCGGCAATGACATCTTTGATAATGATTTTACCGACAAATACGACTTCTTTCTGTTTTTTATCGGCTTGTTCAGCGCCTTTTTCGACAACAATGCGGTCGTATTGAGCCCAGGTAAACACTTTGTCGCCAAATTCGCGTTCAGCCAATTCATATCCCCATTGCTTAAACTGACCTTCCGTAAATTTCATGATATTGCCTTTGTGCACAATCGTAACCGAAGGTTTTTTCTGGTCAATGGCATACTGGATAGCAGCTCTTACAAGCCTTTCCGTTCCCTGTTTAGACACGGGTTTGATACCGATGGAGCTTGATTCGGGGAAACGGATTTTTTTCACCTCCATTTCATTCAGGAGAAAGTCGATGATCTTTTTAGCCTCGGGGGTACCATTAAGCCATTCAATCCCCGCATAGATATCTTCGGAATTTTCCCTGAAGATAACCATATTGGTAGTGGTAGGATCCTTCACAGGCGAAGGAACACCGGCATAATAGCGTACCGGACGCAGGCACACATACAGATCGAGAATCTGTCGCAGGGCAACATTCAGTGATCGGATACCTCCACCCACCGGGGTTGTAAGAGGTCCCTTAATGGCCACCATGTATTCCCTGATGATATCGAGGGTTGACTGAGGCAGCCATTCTCCGGTTGATTTAAAGGCTTTTTCGCCGGCAAGAACCTCTTTCCAGATGATTTTGCGTTTCCCCTTGTAAGCCTTTTCGATCGCGGCATCAAAAACGCGTACGGAGGCAGCCCAAATATCCGGGCCGGTACCATCGCCTTCGATAAACGGGATCACCGGAAAATCAGGCACCTTCAAGGAACCATTGACAATCGTAATTTTTTCTCCTGACATGGTATTTCAATTTTGGTTTATTAATCAAAATCCAGGTTCATCTGTTGCCTGAACTTCTGCAATTCAGGATTTTTCTTCTGCATATACTCAAACTTGTCTTCCGGAGAATACAACAGTGTTTTTTCGTTCTCAACCGGTTTCACATACGTGCTGATTTGAATGGAGGTGTTTTGCAGCTCACGCCTCATGAATTTCAGCAACTCGATACGAACTTCGGTGTTAAAAACATCCTGCTGTGAGGTATTGTTCATTCTGAAAATGATTTCGAGGTTCTCCCCCAGTACGGGTGACTGATCTCGAAGGGCATTATACATGCGGGGTTTGTCTTCCCTGAGTAACTCAACAAACTCATTGAATTTATCGAGCATCGCCTTTTCAGTAACCTCAGCATTCCGGATTTCTTCTTTTTCTTTTTCAGGCAAGGGTTCACTTTCCGGTCTTTCAAGCTCCGTCGTCTTAGGCTGACCTTTCATGGCATCCTTGATGGAAATGGAAGAAGGTATTCTAACCGGTGGTTTAGGCGTAGGCTTACTATTTTCCGGGACCT
>JAKAMP010000410.1 GCA_021812865.1 Bacteroidota bacterium
CTGAAGACCAAATTTCCCGAAAGGGATGAAGTCCGATTCGTAAGGTATTGCTGAGGCCTGGGAGGGGCAAATTTGTATTCATACTTAAGAAGGCTGAGGGCATTGCGGCTTTCCATTATTACCAGCATCGGATCGGAACTGCCAGGATTACTTGCATGATCGCCGGTTGGTGGGGGCTTCGCACAGGCGCAAACCGGGACGCTACGCGTACCGGTTTATTAGAAGAGGCGCTGGCTTATTCGCGAACAATGAGTCAGCGCCTCTTCTAATAAACAACCCGGCCTGAAGCCGGGTTGTTTGCGCCTGTGTAGCGAGATCGGGAATTGAACCCGAGACCTCATGATTATGAATCATGCGCTCTAACCAACTGAGCTACCTCGCCAACAATTTCTTTTCTGAAATGGGAGGCAAATATAGTACTAAATTTTATTTTCAAAAAAATCCACTCCCTTTTACTGTGTTTTTCCGGCTCCGCTATACCCTGCCTCCCTTCCCTGCCTTTTTTGCTGAATAGCCTGCAAATACAAGGGCCCAATAGATTCAACTTCGATTATTTTGCTTTGTTTATCTTTTTTATTTATATTGCAGAAAATGAATTTATTAAGAATCTGGAATACTGTTGGATGAGAAAAAAAGTTGAACTTGAATACCCAATGAATTCTATGCCCGGTCTGCTGTACAGCAGGCTCAGTACACCAGGCGGTCTCTCTGAGTGGTTTGCAGATGATGTGAACCTCCGGGGCAACGTGTTTACATTCATCTGGGAAAATGTGGAGGAAAAGGCCAGGGTAGTTCAAAAAAAAGAAAACCGATATATCCGCTTCAAATGGATGAATTGCAACGATGAGTGCTACTTCGAATTCAGAATCAAACAGGACGAGCTTACCGGGGATGTAGCCCTCATCATAACCGATTACGCGGAAGACAGCGAAAAGGAAGATGCCATCGATCTATGGGATACACAGGTGGCCAAATTAAAGCATGTCATTGGCCTGTAATTTTGATTTTCCTTTGCCAATAGCTGCCGAAAAAAAATTAGCTTTGCACCCGATTATTGGTTAAAGATTCAATTGTGAAAAGGCTTCACCGGTTTATCATTGCATCCTTCATTCCTCCGTTGATCCTGACCTTCTTCATCACGATCTTCATTCTCCTCATGCAGTTTCTTTGGAAATGGATCGACGAACTGGCAGGCAAGGGATTGTCGTTTACAGTGATCACAGAACTGCTTATGTATGTATCGGCCAGCCTTGTACCTATGGCTCTCCCCCTTGCTATCCTGCTGGCCAGCATCATGACCTTCGGAAACCTCGGGGAAAACTCAGAACTGATCGCCCTGAAATCAGCTGGCATTTCCCTGCAGCGAATCATGGCGCCCCTCATCTTCTTCATGATTTTCATGAGCATCCTTGCTTTCTTCTTCTCAAACAACGTGATGCCCTATGCAAACCTTAAGATGCAATCCCTTTTGTACGATGTATCCCAGAAAAGACCTGAATTCCAAATCAGGGAAGGTGTGTTCTACAATGGAATTGATAACTACAGTATCCGCATCAATCATAAAGACAGCAAAACAAACCTCCTCAGGGATATAAAAATTTACGATCATTCCGAAGGCAAGGGAAATGTGAACGTCACCACGGCCGATTCAGGATACATGAAGATGACAGCCGACAGCAACCTGGTGATGATCCTTATCAACGGCTATTCCTACACTGAACTCCCCGAGGACAGAAGATCTTATTTTCAGAAAAGAACGTACCCTGACCGGCGTGATCACTTTGAAAGACAGGAAATCATCCTCCCCTTGAGTGGATTCCAATTCAACCGTACTGACGAAAACCTTTTCAAGGGTGGCTATAAGATGATGAATCTCAGGCAACTGAAAACTACCACCGATTCACTGAAAAAGCTCTTCAACCTCGAGAAACGCCAGATGTACAAGCAAATTGTCGCAAGTAACTATTTCAGAAACGATTCCCATTTTCAGAAAGACCTGAATAAACCACCCGACACTTCAAAGGCAAAAACCATTACCGAGGTGAACCTGGATAGCATTTACAGCACATTCGACCTTGAGACCAAAAAAAACATGCTCCAGCAGGCGCTCAACCTTGCCAGGTCGGCCAGGGGCCATATCACCAATGAAAAAGAGACCTTTTACAATGACACGAAAAGAATAAGGCGTCATGAGATTGAATGGCAGAGGAAATTTACCCTTTCCTTCGCATGCCTTATCTTCTTCTTCATCGGCGCTCCTCTTGGTGCAATTATCCGGAGAGGGGGACTTGGAATGCCGGTGGTGGTATCGGTTCTGTTCTTCGTGTTCTATTATGTAGTTTCGCTGATGGGTGAAAAATTTGCCAGGGAAAGCGTCATACCTACCTTTGAAGGCATGTGGCTATCCTCGGTGATCCTGCTTCCTCTGGGCGTATTTCTTACCTATAAAGCGACCACCGACTCAGCCATCCTGAATATCGATGTGTATTATGAATTCTTCAAAAAAGCACTCAGGTTTTTGCATATAAAAGACATTTTTGAAATTGATGAAAATACTTCAGCTCAGTCCTAAACCACCATTTCCCCTGCACGACGGAGGGGCTATTGCAGCCTGGAACCTCACCCGGGGCCTGTCATTGAACGGTTGTTCGGTTACCGTGCTGAACATGAACACCGACAAGCATTTTACCAATATCAAAGATCTGCCGCAGTGGATCAGGGAAACCAGCCGTTGGGAAAGCGTGAACGTCAATACGCGCCTGGACCTGTTTAAAGCCCTTATCAACCTTATTTTTTCCAGAAAGCCTTATAATGTAGAACGATTCCATTCAAAAGCATTCAAAAAAGCGCTGAAAGAGCTGCTGCAGGAGGAAAATTTCGACGTAGTGCAATGCGAAGGACTGCAGACTGCGATATACATTCCGGTTATACGGAGATATTCGAAGGCCAGAATTGCCTATCGTGCTCACAATATCGAATCGGAGATTTGGGAACGCAAAGCCAGAAGGGAAAAAAGGTCTCTGCCTCATTATTACTACTCCATTATTGCCAAACGGCTGCTGAACCTGGAAGAAAACCTGATCAATCATTACGACCTGCTCATTCCGATCACCGGTCGTGATGCAGAAGTATTCAGGCTGATGGGTAATAAAAAACCTGTATGCATCATCCCATCAGGATTCAACATTGACATGATGCCCGAATTGCCTGCACCTGCAAGGGAAATGTCAATCGGATTCATCGGATCGCTTGACTGGACACCCAACCAGGAAGGACTGCTGTGGTTTCTCGAAAAGGTATGGAAACCCATGACCAGCAAGCCCGGCTATGTGAAGCTCCATATTGCAGGACGGAACGCTCCGCCATGGCTGGAAAAAATACTGAGCAGCACTTACGACCTGGTTTACGAAGGTGAGGTGGAAGATGCGCAGACCTTCATGATGGAACATCCCATTCTTATTGTGCCCTTGTTCGCTGGCAGCGGTATGCGCGTCAAAATAGTGGAAGGCATGGCCCTCGGCCGGCTCATTGTTTCCACCCCAGTAGCCATTGAAGGTTTGCCTGTAACCCACCGGAAAGACATTCTT
>JAKAMP010000411.1 GCA_021812865.1 Bacteroidota bacterium
CCACCATTACTTTCCCCTCTCCCGAAAATGCCAGGGCGCTGGTGAGCGTTGAATCGGGATCAAGAGTGCTCAATGCATGGTGGGTTAATACCGCGAAAAATGAGACGAAATTCTCCTTCAAAATAACCGGGGACATGAGTCCCAACGTGTATGTTTACCTGACCATGATACAACCCCATGCCCAGAAAAGCAATGACCTGCCGATCAGGCTCTATGGGGTCATCCCCCTGCTGGTTGAAAATCCGAAAACCCACCTTCAGCCCGAGATCAGCATGACCGGCGTGCTGAGACCCGAAAGCAAAGTGAAGATAGAAGTGAAGGAAAAATCCGGCCGCCCCATGACTTATACCATAGCCATGGTGGACGAGGGCTTACTCGATCTTACACGCTACCGGACCCCCGATCCCTGGGATAACTTCTATGCCCGGGAGGCACTGGGAGTCAGAACCTGGGACATGTACGACCTCGTACTGGGCGCATACGGAGGTAAACTGCAGTCGCTACTGAGCATCGGAGGAGATGAAAACGCAATATCAGGTGGTGCAAAAAGCAAGGCCAACCGTTTTAAACCCGTTGTCCGCTTTCTTGGTCCCTTCTTCCTCGAAAAAGGAAAAACCGCATCCCACGAAGTGGAACTTCCCGCCTATGTGGGATCGGTGAAAACCATGGTGGTTGCAGGTTATGATGGTGCTTACGGATGTGCGGAAAAAACCACTCCGGTGCGAAAACCCCTGATGATCCTGGCCACACTCCCTAGGGTGCTTGGACCCGATGAAACCGTTCAATTGCCCGTAACGGTATTTGCCATGGAAAACAATGTGAAGAATGTCATCGTTACCCTTACACCCAACAACCTGCTGATTCCCGAAGATGGACTGTCCAAAAGCATCACCTTCAGCCAGACCGGTGACCAGATCGTGAACTTTTCCTTTAAGGTTGCCAAACAACTGGGTGTAGCAAAAGTGAAAGTGGTTGCCAAAAGCGGCTCTGAATCTGCTCAATATGAAATTGAACTCGATGTAAGAAATGCCAACCCTCCTGCCACCAGTTTTGTGGATGCCGTGATTGAACCCGGCAAAAGCTGGGATGCATCGTACAAGATGCCGGGGATGAAGGGGACCAACAAAGGAATACTTGAAGTATCGTGTATTCCACCGATCGACTTTGGCCGGCGCTTGAAGTACTTGCTCACCTATCCCCATGGTTGCGTGGAACAAACCACATCATCTGCCTTTCCCCAGATTTTCCTCCCCCAGGTAATGGAAATGAGCAGCGCAGAAAAGCTTACGGCCCAGAAAAATGTGATGGCTGCGATCGACAGGCTGAGGCTGTTCATGGTTCCCGATGGCGGGTTTGGATACTGGCCGGGAGACAGGGAATCGAACGATTGGGCCACATCCTATGCTGGTCATTTCCTGCTCGAAGCGGAAGCCAAGGGCTATGCCCTTCCCCCGGGATTCAAAAACAGCTGGCTCAGATACCAGCGAAATGCGGCTCGCAACTGGATCGCAGGGCGCGGCAAATACCAGTATGCAGCCTACCAGCAGTCCGATCTTGAGCAAGCTTACCGCCTGTACACTCTCTCCCTTGCCGGACAACCCGAACTGGGCGCCATGAACCGGCTGAGGGAAAGAAAAGACCTCTCCCTGCAGGCCCGCTGGAGGCTCGCTGCAGCCTATGCATTGGCCGGACAGAATGAAGTTGCAACCGATCTGGTAAACAACACCGGAACCGACATCAAACCTTATTCAGGCTTCTACTCAAGCTATGGATCCAGGGAACGCGATTGGGCAATGATTCTGGAAACCATGACCCTGATGAAAACACGCGACAAAGCCATCAGCCTGGTCAATGATATTTCCAAATCGCTGAGCAGTAATGAATGGATGAGCACCCAGACCACGGCATACTGTCTTCTGGCCATGTCGAAATTTGCCGGAGACCAGACCACTTCCAAAGGCCTGAAGTTTGAGTGTTCCATTGATGGAAGTAAAACTGTAAATGGATCGTCTAATCTTAGTGTGGTACAGATCAATATGAATTCAAAAGATAAAACCGAAGGACAGGCTCGCGTCACGAACAAAGGAACGGGTGTGCTGTTTGCTCGTATCACCCTGACCGGAATACCTGAACCAGGAAATGAAGTAGCCAAAGAAAACGATCTCAGGGTTAATGTTTTATATACAGATATGAAAGATAATCCCATTGATGTATCAAAACTGGTACAGGGAACCGATTTCAAAGCGATCGTAACCATAACCAACCCGGGTAATCTGGATTTTTATAAAGACCTTGCCCTTACTCAGGTATTCCCGTCGGGATGGGAAATCCATAACTCCAGGATGGACCAGGTAGGAACGTCAGATGAATCGAGCGTCCCCACGTACCAGGATTTCCGCGACGACAGAGTATATACCTATTTCGACCTGGCCAAAGCAAGTTCGAAAAAGTTTACTATCCTGCTGAATGCAGCATACCTTGGAAGATTCTATCTCTCAGCCGTTAATTGTGAAGCCATGTACGATAACCGCATAAGCGCAAGCAAACCAGGTCAATGGGTGGAAGTAGTGAAGGGTCAATAGAAAACAGGATCTGATCCTGCTTCCCGGGAAGGATAAAAGACTCCGGCAAAAAAGGCAATAGCTAATTTGACCGGAGCTTTTTTATTCCTGTATTGTTTTCGCTATTTTGCTCTCTAATTTTCTTGTCTTTGTCCATGCGGAGACATAACTCATATCTCACACAGGAACTGATCATTAAGTTGTCGGTTTTTCTTTCTTATGCCGCATTCTCAGCCTGGCTTTCCTTTTTCAACCTTTTTTTGAAAAAGTATCTCGGATTTTCCGATACCCAGGTAGGGTTGATCTCGGGAGTCCAGCAGGTGAACATTCTCCTGATACTCCCGGTTTGGGGTTTTCTGGCCGATCGTTTTGGCCGGAAGAAAATGCTGCTGCTGGCCATGATGGCTACCCTGCTTCTTTTCTATGGATTTCTTTTCCAGCGGTTGTTCCTGCCGGTGCTTTTTTTCACCTTCCTCATCACCCTGTTCTACAGCCCCCTTTCTTCCCTGCTCGATACCATCGCACTCGATTACCATCAGCAGACCGGCCGGTCATCGTATGGGAACATCCGCCTGTGGGGCTCTATGGGCTGGGCAGTAGCTAGCATTGTGGTGGGTTCATTTCTGGTATTGGACAACCTATGGCTCATTTTCCCAGTTGCATCCTTTGTCATGTTCGCGGCCTGGCTTATCCTTCGCCTGGCCTACAAACCACTTATCGTAAAAAATCACCTGGCTTCCCTGAGGATGGCTCATCTTGGACAACTGATTATTGCAGATAAAAGACTTCTGGTTTTCCTGATCATCATTGCCCTGTACGGAATTTCATCGGCCCCCATACAGTATTACATCAATATGTATTACAATGAAATCGGCGCCACATACAGGCACCTCGGCATTGCATATGCCGTTCAGGCTTTGAGTGAACTACCTTTCTTCTTTTTCGGTAACTACATCGTGCAGAAAATTGGAGCACGAAGGCTCATGGTAATCACTATGCTGGTCACCATGCTCAGAA
>JAKAMP010000412.1 GCA_021812865.1 Bacteroidota bacterium
AAACCTTCACATCCATAGGCAGCAAGGGAATAAAAGTACCCGCATGGTAAAACAGTCCCTGTACATGAAAAGCATTCATTTTGCTCAGTTCCGACTGGCTAAATTCATCGATATGCCACCGCGTTTCTCCCTCTACCAGGAATTGACTGTGATGATGCGTAACTCCCTGTTGTTCAAAGTTAACCACACACACGGCATCGTACCGACTGTCATTGATGAGAAAGGCATCGATAACCGAGCCACCCGGCGCTTCAGGATTACGTTGCGTGAATGCCAGATATACATTTACCGGGGTTGATGAAGGGGCGGCCTTTACCGTAGCAGGCCTCTGAAAGGCTGACTCCTCCCGTTCCGGGGCGGTTTTCGCAAATGGCCCTGATTCCTGATCTTTTCCGCTAATCCGGGTATCCCTGTCCTCCCCTATATAAACAATTTCATTCAGTTTCACAGGGATTTCAAAACCATCCTCTATCTCCACATAAACCGTGTCTTTCGGCCCGAAGCGACGTACGATTCCGCCGCCCTTTTCGGACATAAAACGAACCTTGTCTCCGATTTTAAATTTCATAGTACTCCTTTCGAACATGCAAATTTAGTTAATTTTGAGGCTTTACAGATCATTCACCGGAAGAAACCTGAATATAAGCATGTACGACCGCCCAGGACAACAGATGAAAGTGCCAGAGATCGATATTGCAGGATACGATTATCCCCTGCCCGATGAAAGGATTGCACGCTTTCCCCTGGAGGAGAGGGATTCATCAAGACTTCTTGTTTACAGGGAAGGAGACATATCTACGAACCTATTCAGGGATATTCCCTCGATACTGCCGTCTGACAGTGAACTTGTATTCAACAATACGAGGGTGATCAATGCCCGGTTGCTGTTCCGGAAAGATAGCGGAGCTGCCATCGAGATATTCTGCCTTGAACCACATGATCCGCCCGATTATGAACGTTCCTTTGCCAGCCGTGGAAAGGTGAAATGGACCTGTTTGATTGGCAATCTGCGTAAATGGAAATCGGGCAGCCTGCAGAAGATCATCCAACAGGAAGGTCAACCTATTAAGCTGTCAGCCGAATATACCGGTAGCTACCAGGATGTTCACCTGGTAGAATTTACCTGGGAACCTACCGGAAAGACCTTTGCAGAAATCCTTGAGTTGGCCGGTGAAACCCCTATTCCACCCTACCTGCAGCGTGATTCCGTTCCTCTTGACAGGATAAGGTATCAGACCATTTATGCCCATTTTAACGGTTCGGTTGCCGCTCCCACAGCCGGTCTTCATTTTACGGACAGGGTATTTCAAGCGCTGGACAAGAAATCCATTGAAAGGCATTCAATTACGCTGCATGTGGGCGCTGGAACTTTTCGTCCTGTGCAAACCGAAAATGCTGCGGATCATACCATGCACACGGAACATTTCGTGATTCAGAAATCCACTCTGGAAAAGTTACTTTCGAGCCGGAAAAAGATCATAGCCACAGGCACCACTACGGTGAGAACACTGGAGAGCCTGTACTGGGCCGGAATCAAAGTGATGCAAAATCGCGTTGGGCAACCCGGGCATTTCATCGATCAATGGGAATGGCGGGGGAATAATATACCGGAAAGCGACCGTTATGAAAGCATGCAAGCCATGATCTCCTACATGGAAGCAAGACAGATGCAGGAATTTCATTGTGAAACGCGCATTATGATCGCCCCGGGCTATACTTTCAGGATGATTGATGGCATGATCACTAATTTCCATCAGCCCCGGAGCACGCTGTTGCTGCTCGTATCGGCTTTTATTGGTGAGGACTGGAAGAGGGTGTATGATTTTGCATTGGCAAATGGATTCCGCTTCCTGAGTTACGGAGACAGCTCACTGCTTTTTCCCAGGAAATAAGTCATACGAAATGGGAGAAAAAGTAAACATACGGTTAGAGCCGGCAGGAGTTGAGCTAAGAATAAGTAAGGGTACTTCCTACCGGGACATCCTGCATGAGTATGGTGTGGAATTTCCCTGTGGGGGTAAGAAAAGGTGTCAAAAATGCCGGATTGAACTGTTGTCGGGATCAATTACACAGGGCCCGGATATGATACAGTCAGAGGACAACCCAGGAAATGACAATCTCATGGTGCTTGCCTGTCAGAGTGTGGCTTCTGCTGATGCCGTGATCAGGGTTCCCCAATGGGAGCATATCATTTTGGCCGATGAAACTGAATTTTTGGTTACGCCGGGAGAAGGGTATGGCATTGCTGTTGATGTAGGCACCACCACGCTGGTAGCCCAGCTTATTGACAAACAGTCGGGCAGAATCAGGGATGTAAAAACAGCGCTGAATCCCCAGGCCAGATATGGAGCTGATATCATTTCGAGGATTGAATATGCGATGACCGGACCCTCCCCTCTTAACCCGGGTGAGAAGAGTCAGTCTCAGTCCGGATCAGGGATACTTCGTGATCTGATCAGACATGAGGTTGGAAACATGATTGCCGGAATGACCCGCGAGGACCTTTTGGAAGTAAAACAGGTTTTACTGGTTGGCAATGCAGTGATGTACCATTTATTTGGCGGTTTTGATGTTACTCCCCTGTCCTTTTATCCCTTCCAGTCGCCGGTAAACGGGTATCTCAATTATTCTGCCGGGGATTTAGGATGGGCGCTGGATGAATCCTGCCAGGTGACTTTTATGCCCTGGATCGGGGGTTTTGTGGGTAGCGATATGTTGGCCGGGATTTTCGCCACCCGCATGCATGAATCAAAAGAAACTGTGGCGCTGATCGACCTGGGCACAAACGGTGAAATTGCCGTTGGAAACAGGGAACGAATTATATGTGCTTCCGCAGCCGCCGGTCCCGCGTTTGAGGGGTCGTGCATTGACATGGGAATGAGGGCTTCCTTTGGAGCCATCTCCTCTGTTGCATGGGAGAATGGAAAAATGGCTGTCAAGGTGATCGGGAATGAAACGCCCCGGGGCATTTGTGGCAGCGGACTGCTCGATGCCGTTGCGGTATTGCTTCAGTCCGGCCAGGTTGACGCCTTCGGAAATATTTTGGGTGGCCAGGATAAAGTACATCTATCAGGTAAGGTTTATCTTTCCCAGAAAGATATACGGGAATTCCAACTGGCCAAAGCAGCCATTGCTGCCGGGCTGGACATCCTATTGAAAGAAGCCGGAACCCATTGCGAAGAGCTGTTTAAAATATACATTGCCGGTGCATTTGGCACCTACCTTTCGGTTGAAAATATTGTGCAAACCGGCATGGTTGAAGCTAATCCGGAAAAGATCGTCAAGTTAGGCAATACAGCCCTGATGGGTGCAAAAATACTGATGTTTACCGACGCAGAAGAAATCGGCCGGGTAGCCGGTATGATTGAACACATCGCACTTGAAAGCAAATCTGATTTCAAGGATGTTTTTGCTTCAAAAATGTTTTTTTCTCCCGGGATACTGTAGTCCTTTTATTGCAGGATTCTTCAGGAAAGGCATTGCCTTATTTTTGCTACAAATTTTTGAATGTCCTCTTCAGTGGTATCGAAAGAACACATCCACCGGACCTCCGATGTTTC
>JAKAMP010000413.1 GCA_021812865.1 Bacteroidota bacterium
TCTGGGCGCAGTTACGGCGATTCTGTCGTGCTGCGATGGGCTCCCGCCAGCGCCGGATTATGGTATTTTGCCAACAAATCAGGATATTCCCTCATTCGGTATGAAGTGCAGAACCGTAAGCTTCTTCTCAACACAAGGACAAACCTGGCCTCTGTTGCCATCAGGCCCTGGTCATTGAATGAATGGAAGCAGAGATCATCCAGGTCCGACAGCCTGGCTGCAGCTTCCGCCGAAATCCTGTATGGAAAATCCGCGGTTCAAATTTCTGCAAAGAGCAAAAAAAATGAGGTGAACCTGAAGGAGGCCATGAATAGTAATTACGAAATGGAGAACAGGCATGCGATGGCTATGTTCCTAGCCGATCAGTCTGCCTTTCTCGCTGAAGGCCTGGGGTTTCGGTATGTCGATAAAAGCATAAGCAAAGGAAAGACCTATGCCTATGTGATTTGCGCCCTTACCGATCCTAAGGTAGTTAAATCGGATACCAGCGCTGTACTCATCAATACACGGGAAGTCATGCCTGTTCCTGAAATGCCTCACATTGCCGTAACAGAACTCGACAAGGCGGTAAAATTCACCTGGAGCCGGCAACTGGCAAATGCCTATTTTTCAGGTTACTATTATGAACGTTCCGATGATGGAGGCAAAACATACCACAGAAGAAACCTCCGTCCCTATAACCAGCTGAATCCGGACAGGGAAGCAGGACCAGCCTCAAGCATTGAACTGGATGACTCCCTGCCCGCAAACTACAAACCATACTTATATCGCATCGTGGGAATCACTCCTTTTGGCGATCTGGGCAAACCATCACCACCTCTTGCCGTAATGGGCAGGGACAGAACACCTCCCGGTCCGCCAGAACAGGTTTCTGCAAAAAACACGGTAAATAATCATGTGAAAATAAGCTGGATAAAGAGATTCAGGGAACCCGATTTCATCGGTTACCTGGTGGGAAGAAGTGAAAATGCCACTGGTCCTTTTGTACCCCTGAATCTACGGCCCCTGCCCGTGGATGCAACTTCTTTTACGGATACGTCGGCAGTGATGCATGGAACGAATTATTATATCGTTTCAGCATTGGATACTGCTGGCAATGCGGGCAATTCCATACCGGCCTATGTGATCATGACTGATACCGTTCCCCCGGCTAAGCCGTCAGGACTGGCCGGGTACATCGATACTACGGGCATTGTTCACCTGCACTGGAAACTCGGCAGAGAACCCGATCTCATGGGATACCTGGTATATGCTGCCAATGATCCTTCCCATACCTTTGTGCCGGTTGCCAAAGATTTTCTTGCCGACACCACATTCACCGACAGCATTACCCTGAAAACCCTTACTCCGTCCATTTATTACAAAGTAGTTGCCTTCGACAGGAACAGGAATCCAAGTCCGTATTCCGATATGCTGGCGTTGAAAAAACCTCTACGGATAAAACCTGTTACCCCTGTTTTTACGGCCTTTCATGTTACCGATTCGGCTATCGTGCTGAACTGGATACCCAGCACCAGTAAGGGTGTGGTATCGCAGATTCTCTATAGAAGAACGCAGGGAGGCGAATGGAATTCCTATAGCAGCCTTGGTCCCGCGGTGAACAGGTTTTCCGACAGCAACCTGAAAAAGGAAACCTGGTACGAATACAGCCTCGAAGCCGTAAATGATGCAGGCCTGCACTCGCAGAAATCATTCCCGGTTAATGCCCGGTCATACGACTCCGGCGTGCGTCAGGGAATTACGGGACTGAAAGCCACTGCTGATTCAAAAACGAAAACTATTGTTCTGAATTGGAATTATCATTCATCGGGCAACTACTGGTACGTAATCTTCCGCTCAGTTAATAACAATGATTTCCGCACTTACAAAAATGTACCGGGCAATCAGCAATCTTTCATCGACAGCGATGTGAATAAGGGTGTATACAAATATCAGGTAAAAGTGGTATTCCGCGATGGGGGAGAGTCCGCAAAATCATTGCCAGTTCTTGTGGAATATAAACCTGCTGCTCAATAAACTTGTAACAGAAAAATCCCCTGTATGGGATGATTCCAGCACAGGGGATTTATATTTTCCGGGAGTATAAGCTAAATTGAGATTCACCTCATTTCAACCAGTTCACTTTCACTGAATGCACATCCCTGGAATTAGGGCCAATGAAAATTTCAAATTCTCCCGGCTCCCAGTCGTATTTCAGATCACTGTTATAGAATTTGAGATCTTCCGGGGTAACGGTAAAATTCACCACTTTGGTTTCTCCTGGCCGGAGCATCACCTTCTGAAAATGCTTCAATTCCTTTACTGGCCTCGAAATGCTGGCAACCATATCACGGATGTACAATTGCACAGTCTCTTTTCCGGGCCTGCTGCCCGTGTTTTTCAGGTCAACGGTAACGGTGAGAGGTTCGTTCCCCTTAAGTACGGTTTTATTTGTCTTGATTTCTCCGTATACAAAGGTGGTATAGCTCAGCCCATATCCAAATGGATATAAAGGATCATTCACCATATCGAGATATTTGGTAGTGAATTTATTCTTCGGATCTTCCGGTCGGCCGGTATTCAGGTAATTGTAATAGAGCGGGATTTGTCCAACTGACCTGGGGAAAGTGGTAGTCAGTTTTCCCGAGGGATTGTAATCACCGAAAAGTACATCGGCAATGGCATTGCCTGCCTCGGTACCTGCATTCCATGTTTCGAGTATGGCTGGCACATTGGCATTTTCCCATAGCAGGGTAAGCGGACGGCCATTAACCAGAGCCAGCACAACGGGTTTGCCGGTTTTGAGCAAGGCCTTGAGCAGTTCTACCTGGCTTTCGGGCAGTCCGATATCGGCCCGGCTCGCTGCTTCTCCCGTCCAGGAGGCAGATTCTCCCAATGCAGCAATGATCACATCGGCATTCTTTGCAGAATCAAGGGCTGCAGCAATTAGTTTTTCAGTAGGTATGGAATTTGTCTTTCTTGAAGCTCCGAATCCCATGGATGAACGCATGAGCAGCAAGGTATCATCGGTGAGATTGGTTCCCTGGGCATAGATCACTTTGACGTCTTTTCCCCCGACATTCTTCAGACCTTCATAAATGGTGGATATCTGTGCACCGTTTCCCAGGAAGGCCCAGGTGCCGAGCATGTCACTCTTACTGTTTCCCAGAGGTCCTATTACAGCTATGGTGCCCTGTTTTTTCAGGGGAAGAGTCTGCTTGGCATTCTTCAGCAATACCAATGAACGCCTGGCAATCTCCCGGGCAGTATTCAGATGTTCGGGGGTGAGTACATCCGTTTTCAGCCTTTCTTCCTTGAGATACCTGAAGGGATCATCAAAAAGTCCCAGCTTGTATTTGGCTTCCAGCACCCGCCTGCAGGCCAGGTCAATATCCTTCATGGTGATCCTGCCTTCGGTCAGTGATTTTTTCAGGGTTGTAATATACCCGTCGCTGGCCATGTCCATATCCAGTCCGGCTTTCAGCGCCAGAGCCGAGACTTCCTGCAGGTTGCCCATACCATGTTCACTCATCTGCCCAACGGAGTTATAATCCGATACCACGAATCCTTTAAATCCC
>JAKAMP010000414.1 GCA_021812865.1 Bacteroidota bacterium
GGTTTTTGTCAAGGTTGATGGTTTCTTCCTGCATAAAAGCCTTGTAAGATGGGTACATTACAATAAAGAAACCTGCAGCCAGAATGAGGATCACTATGGCTGAAATGAGAAGGATTTTTTTTGTTTTCATGGATGATTATGTTTTTGAGATGTTTAAAAGATGGTCAGGCGGTGGTAATACAGCGATCAGACAAAGGTAAACCAGCCCCATTGCAAAACATCATTCCTAACCGGGCGGGACAGCGGACATCAGACAGCGGACAACAGACATAAGACATCAGACAATGGGCTACAATTTGTTTCGACTACCCAAAGCTTAACCACTATATCCTATTGATCACCTTCCTGAGGAAGGGATCCCTTAGTTCGATGGCGCTTTCGGGACACAATTCCTGGCAGCAATAGCAGCGGATGCAGATGTCGTAGTGGTACACAGGAGGCCTGGTTTTATCGCCTTTCGCCCAGTTTACAGCCTTACCTTCCACCGGACAGTTGGTTACGCAGGTACCGCACTGGGTGCAGCGGGATTCGACAAGGTAGGGTTTGGGTACAAAATGGTTATTGATGAACGATAGCATGCTGCTTTTGGGTCCGGCATGGATGGGTGTTCGGTTTACATCAAAATCAGGCTTCACGAAGCTGCTGAAATCGTCGCCCAGCAGTTCTATTTCATCTTCCAGGTGTGTGCCCGCACCGGCTTCCATACCTGCGCGGGTGGTAGGCACGAAGGTGGGTTCAAGGCCAATCATCCGGCAGGCGGTGGCGTCGAGGGCGATGGGATCGGTTGAAAACAGGAGAACATTCATTGCCCTGGGATTGCCTCCCCTCGGCCCGTTCCCTTCCATGGCCATGATGCCGTCCATGATGTACAGGCGCGGGTGAACCAGGGCATTCAGGTCGACCAGCATACGGCCGAAATCATGGGCATTGGGAAGCTTCACATGAAACTCGCCCTTGCGCATGGCTACCACGCAGCCAAACTGGTTCTTCACGGCGCCGGTAAACCGTTCCAGCCCATGTGTTTTAAATTTCGCCAGGCTGATCAGTCCATCGGCATCGAGAACACCGTTGGCTATATAAAACTTCTTGTTTTGCACTCCCTGGGCATGAAAAACTTCCCGCCCCTCCTTAAAATCGGCCAGTGGAACGTCCATTTCCTCAGCAACAGCGGCAATTCCTGCTTTTTTTGCAGCCGCAAGCGAGGTGCCAAAAGAAGGGGAATCGCCGTATTGCACCTGCACGCCACTTTCTGAAAGAATGGTGGCAATAGCTCTGAAAACAGATGGATGGGTGGTTACGCATTTCTCAGGAGGGTCGCCCACCAGCAGGTTCACCTTCAGCACGATTTTTTCGGCAGGTTTCACGAATTGCCCGATCCCGCCGAGAAGGCTTAATCCTTTTGCAACGGCTTCCTGCACAACGGCTTCTTCATATGTTTCACAGCGAACCAGGGCGACTTTGCTTTTCATACATTCATTTTTCAGATATTCTTAGTAAATATAATATTTTCAGGAAAAATAAAATTTCTGTTCGGGTGTTGAATGCTGCAAAAAACAAAATCCCCTGGTTTCACCCTTCCGATGCGGCAGTGCGTAACCAGGGGATATGCTTACCTGTATGGATCCTTTATGGCTTTACATTCCATCCATCCATTTCGAATACCGGTTCATCACCCTGCAGGTCATCCGTATTGAACCGTGCGGTGATGATCCGCTCCTCACCCGGCAGCAGGGAGATGTAATTATCCTGCCACTGAATGGGGAGCACCCGTTGTCCGGATTTCTTGCCTTTCACCTTCAGCTCGATGAAGAAGGCCAGGGTATTGGAACTATTTTTAAGGTTCACCCTGAGTTCCTGCATATTTCCTGAAGGATTGAATGCTGCAGCGGTCTCGATTTTTGCAGGCGCCAATTTTGACAGGGCGGTATAATCGGCAAATGATGAATTGGGGGTTACAAACCATTCCGATTTTGCTTCATCCAGCACATCGGGTTTAGTGGATAGCCAGTAGAAGTTGCGGGAAAGCTCGCTGCCGTCGCCCTGCAGTATCCTGAGAGAGAGGAAATACACGGGAGTGATGTCCTTGAAGGCAGGCATGTCGAATACCTTTTTTGCCTCGTTTTCCCCGATTTCGAAAGGCACTTTCTGTGTGAGAACCTCCCTGGAATTCAGGTCAAAAACCCGGATTTCGGCTGTGGCTCCTTTAATTGGCTTATAGAGGTCGTTGGATACGTAGATATTGTTGTCGCCGTAGTTATAGATAATGTTGAGCGTTTTGCAGCCGGCTTGAGTTCCGAAGAACGCGCCATTGGGAGTGAGGTAATAGTCGTACAACTGCCAGTAGAGCTTGGGCCATGCGGCATTCAGCATCCACTGGACCACGCCCGTGGCTTTGGCCTTGTTCACGGCAAAGGCTTCGAACATGGGACGGATGGCCTCGTAATTTTCGAGTTGGGCCTTCTTCACGAAATCATCCAGGCTGGTGGCCCTTCCGTACCGGTTGTTCATGGCATTGATATACCGGTTAAGGGTGTTGAACTCGTTTCTGCCGCAATGGTAATTCCATACATCATTGATGGGCCAATGCTTATCGGCCGGGATCATCTTCTTCAGGCTCTCTATGGGAGGCACCTGTGGGCCCGGGCCAGTTTCGGTATTGAATCCGTATGCACCGCCATGCGTGGTATCGAGGTACCAGTAGTTAGGGGTGACGTAATCGTAAGGGCCTTCCATCTTCACGCCTGAAGGACCGGTATTTTCGCTTTTACGGTTTGAACAGGCTCCAAGTCCCGGGCGGGTTGGATCGATGGTTTTCAACTCCGAATAATATGTTTTTTCCAGTTCGGGACGCGGTAATTTGTCGCTGCCCAACACCCAAACGTAGATACTGGGGTGATTGCGGAACATAACCACCTGGTCGTGGAACATGCCGGCAACCCGTTTCATGTCTTCCGGGGACTTAACGCCACCAAAATCATCGCATTCCTTTCCGCCAAGGTATTCCTTCCATTCCCACTGGCAGCTCCAGCCCGTCATCAGCAGAATGCCGTATTTATCGCACAGGTCGTAAAGTTTCTGGCTGCTTCCCCAGAATCCTTCAAGCCTGATGGTATTCATATTCATCAGCTTCACATATTGAACCTGGGCTTCCAGGTTTTTCTCACTTTCACGGAGGAACAGGTCATCGGCCCAGCCGCCGCCCCGGATCTGGATCTTTTTGCCGTTCACCATATAACCGCGGTATCCTTCGGGGGTGAGGTAATCGACTACTTCGCGAATGCCAAAAGTGACTTTCCTGTGATCGGATTCCATGCCTTCGGCAACAGCCTGCATATCGAGGGTATACAGGTTTGGATCGCCATATTGAAAGGGCCACCACAGACGGGGATTCTTTATGTTCAGCACGCTATACCTGGCCGGTTCAAAAGAAATGGTTTTCTTTTCATAGGGGGCCAATTTAACGGTCTGGTCAAACCTGATGTTCTCAATGGTTCCTTTCACCTTTGCCTTGACGGGGCTTGCAGAATGGTTAACCACCTCTGCTTCCAC
>JAKAMP010000415.1 GCA_021812865.1 Bacteroidota bacterium
CAATATTACCCCCTATGTTCATTCCGGGAAAAATACCTTCGCGTTCCAGGTTTACCGCTGGTCGGCCGGTTCCTACCTCGAATGCCAGGATATGTGGAGAATATCAGGGGTGGAACGCAGCGTATTCCTATTTTCAACACCCGTTGTGCATATCCGCGACTATTTCTGCAAAGCCGGACTGGTGAATAACTATACCGATGGCATGTTGCAGATGAATGTTATCGTGCATAATTACGCAAAAGGTAAAAGTGATAAAATGACTGTCAGGGCAGGACTGTACGAAAAGAATAATCCCGGCAGGCTGGTGGCTGAAATAACCCAGTCCGTTACGGTAGGTGGAAATGCAGAAACGACGGTAAGCCTCGAAAAACTCCTTCCTGGTATTCAACCCTGGTCGGCAGAGAAACCTAATCTGTATTCCCTTGCCATTGGTATTCTTGACAGCAAAGGTCAGGTGGTCGAGGAAATTGCTTCAAACATTGGTTTCCGGACTTCGGAGATCAAATACGGACAATTGCTGGTGAACGGGAAACCCATTATGATCAAGGGTGTTGACCGTCATGAACACGATGAAATAACCGGTCATATCCTGTCGGATGAGCTGATGCTCCAGGATATCCGCCTGATGAAACAATACAACATCAATGCCGTGCGAACAAGCCATTATCCCAACGATGAACGCTGGTACAACCTCTGCGATGAGTACGGCATTTACCTGGTAGATGAGGCAAATATTGAATCGCATGGCATGGGATATGATCCCAACCGCACCCTGGGTAATAACCCGGCCTTCAAAACCATGCATCTCGACCGCACCATGAACATGGTGGAGCGTGACAAGAACCATCCTTCGGTGATCATCTGGTCGTTGGGCAATGAGGCAGGCAATGGGGTGAATTTTATGGCCACCTACGACTGGACCAAGCAGCGCGATGATACCCGGCCGGTCCAGTATGAGCGGGCTGAACTGGGTAGAAATACTGACATCTACTGCCCTATGTACGCCAGCATCCCTCATATTGAGAATTATGCCTTGAACCTGCAAACCCGTCCGCTCATTCAGTGCGAATATTGTCACGCCATGGGCAACAGCACCGGCAACTTCCAGGATTACTGGGACGTGATCGAGAAATACCGGCAACTGCAGGGCGGGTTTATCTGGGACTGGGTTGACCAGGGATTTGCCGCAACCACTCCCGATGGCCGGAAATACTGGAAATTCGGAGGAGACTTCGGCCAATTCAGGGTGAAAACCGATTATAACTTCTGTACCAACGGGCTGGTGTTTCCTGACCGCACTATTCATCCCGGCCTCATCGAGGTGAAAAAAGGTTACCAGAATGTGGGTTTTTCGATGATCGATTTCACCAAGGCACAGGTGGCTGTAAAGAATAAATTCTTTTTCACTGACCTGAAGGATTATAACATAGTCTGGACAGTTTCAGGTAAGGGAATGACCATTGCCAGCGGCATGATTGAAAGTCCTTCCATTCCGCCTCAATCCACCGGATTGATAGACATCGACCTCAGCAAGGTTAACTATGAGCCAGGCGTGGAATACTTCCTAAACCTGTCGGCAGAAGTGAAACATGCCGACAACATTTTCCCTGCCAGGCACAGCATAGCCGAAGAGCAGTTTGCGATCCCCGTGATCCCTTCAGAAAAAGTAACAACGGCCACCCTGCCTTCACTTAAAATTTCAGAAGATAACACTAAAGCGGTGATTTCCGGGCAGGGATTTACCCTCACTTTCGATAAGCAGAAAGGAACCATAACCTCTTACAATTTCAATGGTACAGAACTGTTCAAGGAAGGTCCGGTACCTGATTTTTGGAGGGCGCCTACCGACAACGACCTGGGGAACCGGATGAACATTCGCTGTAAAGTATGGCGATATGCCGGGGAAAGCAGGAAGCTTCAGCAAATGGCAATAAACCGGGTGAGCAGCAGTGAAATAACCATTAAGGTGAATTTCAGCCTCGATACGGCCAAGACTGATCTGACAACGCAATATACCATAGATGGTGATGGCGCCGTGCGCGTAGACAATTCATTGGTTCCCTCAACCGACAAACTGCCTGAAATACCAAGGCTTGGTATGAATATTCTTGTGTCGCCCGGATTCGAAAATCTCGAATGGTATGGACGCGGACCGCAGGAAAATTATGTTGATCGCAATCATGCCGCTTTTGTTGGCCAATATAGCGGAACGGTAACCGGCCAGTTTACACCCTATGTTGCTCCTCAGGAAAACGGGTATAAAACCGATACCCGATGGATGGTGTTGAGCAATGCCGACGGCACCGGAATAATGTTCACCGGGAGGCCACTATTTGGATTTTCTGCCCTTCATCATACTGCGGAAGACATGACCCTCGAGGAAAGAGGCCGCAAACATTTTGTGGATATTCCTACCCGCGATTTTGTATCGGTATTCGTGGATTACAAGCAGATGGGTGTGGGAGGAGATGACTCCTGGGGAGCCAGAACACACTCCCAGTATTGCATTCCAGCCCAAACCTATTCGTGGTCATTCAGTTTCAGACCTGTTGGCAAGGAAAAAAATGCATGGGAGCTTTATAAAAAGTATTGAAAGTGCAAAGGGTTTACACGGGGAAGCATTTCATGGTTGTCGGTGTGAACCTCCTTCTTTTGCTTGAGGAATGAGGGGAATGGCAGATTGAGAAGGAGAAAATGTGAAATAAGTATTCATCCATAATTTACAAATTTCATGAAAACAGGTAAATTATCAATCTGGCTGCTCACCGCTGTACGTATGCTGGTTGGCTGGCATTTTCTTTATGAAGGGATTGTTAAACTAACTGACCCGAACTGGACATCAGCCTCTTACCTGGCGAGTTCGCACTGGATTTTTTCAGGATTCTTTCATTGGATTGTAGGCCATCCCGCCGCGCTTGCTGCAACGGATTATGCAAACATGTTTGGGCTGGCGCTGGCAGGGCTGGCACTGATTCTTGGTCTGTGGACGAGAATTGCTGCAGCCGGTGGCGCATTGCTGCTCGCTCTCTATTACATTGCCAATCCACCGGTGGTGGGTTCCGAGGGTCTGCATGGAGAAGGAAGCTACCTGTTGGTGAACCGCAATCTCATTGAGCTGGCAGTGCTGATCCTTTTCATTGCCTTGCCAACGGTGTATCATTATGGAATTGACCGTTTTATAAGGTATATAAGGTCCAAACTGACTAACGCATCAGGGAAACCCCGTTATATGGGGGAAATACCCAGCGAAGCGCTCACAGGTCGCCGTGAATTGTTGAAGAACCTGGCTTCATTGCCGGTTTTAGGTGCGTTGGGAGCCTCTATTTGGCAGAAACACAAATTTGAGAGCATAGAAGAAAAGTTGCTATTGGTCAAGCCCGATGCCGTGAGCAGCGCCACCCTCATGAATACACACTTTGCCGACCTGAAGGAATTAAAGGGCCAGATACCCAAAGGGAAAATAGGTAAACTGGAGATCAGTCGCCTTATCGCCGGCGGAAACCTCATTGGCGGATGGGCCCATGCACGTGACCTGATCTAT
>JAKAMP010000416.1 GCA_021812865.1 Bacteroidota bacterium
GTTCGACTCCCGGTGATAGTATGGATGCATGAGGCTGGCCGATGCTCCGAATCCAATATAATCGGGGATCACTACAATGAAACCCGCGCTGGCCATAGCTTGCATAAGACTGAATTGCTGATCATCAAGATTTTCTGAAGGCGCACTGGCTTTTTTTGCATTTGTGCCGTTCTGGAAACTCAGCAGGGGAAAGCTGCCTCCCGCCCTGGGAACGCATACCAGTCCGCTCGCCTCAATGCCCTTTCCCCTGAATGTGGTTCTATATACCAGTTTGTATATGTTTACATCATATTTACATTGGTTAAGCACACTGTCCATCCCCGGAGCCTGAGGTTCTGCCAACGTGAGCAAAATCTGAACCGAAAGCAGAGGCAGGGTCTTAACCTGCTCGTATGAAGAAACTACCGTAAAATGAGGAGAATGATTATCCTTTTGGCAGGAATAGGCGAAAATCAGAATGAAAAGGATAATGGCTGATAGTGCAAGACGTGATAGAATGCGGGCTTGGTGTGTTACTTTCATAGGATGAGAATTTATTTCCTGGCAGTCCATAAAGGTAAATAAAATGGTGCTTTCTTGCTTTTTAAATATAAAGCGTTAAATTTACACTTATATCTCCTATGTTGAGTATGTATCCGGCGATAAGATGACGCCAAATAAGAAGGATTTAAAAAATTTATATATTGTAAAAAAAACGATACAATGAAAGATTTAAAAACCTTGGAAGCCTGGTTTGTTACCGGCAGCCAACATTTATACGGAGATGAGACCCTGAAACAGGTTGCAAGGAATTCTACACAGATAGCAGACGCTTTAGATCGGGATGCTGAAATTCCCGTGAAGATTGTTTTCAAACCCGTGCTTACAGGACCCGATGCGATAGCACGGTTATGCCTGGAGGCCAACGCTTCAGAAAAATGCATTGGTTTGATCACCTGGATGCATACATTTTCTCCGGCAAAGATGTGGATTGCCGGGTTGAAATCACTTCAGAAGCCAGTATTGCATCTGCATACACAGTTTAACAGAGATTTGCCCTGGGATCAGATCGATATGGATTTCATGAACCTGAACCAGGCTGCTCATGGCGACAGGGAATACGGTTTTATCATGTCGCGCATGCGAATGAACAGAAAAGTTGTGGTGGGTCACTGGACCGATCCGGTTGTGGTACGCCAGGTTGCTATATGGGCCAGAGCTGCAGCCGGATGGAATGCCCTTCAGGGAGCCAAAGTGGCCCGGTTTGGCGATAACATGCGCGAGGTGGCTGTGACGGAGGGGGACAAGGTGGAAGCTCAGATGAAACTCGGATTTTCCGTGAACGGATATGGTGTAGGCGACCTGGTGGCATACATAAAGAAGGTGGACGATGCTGCGATAGAACGCCTGCTGAATGAATATGATCAGTCATACGATGTGGCTCCCGGGCTCAGAAAGGGAGGGGAAAGGCGAAACGACCTCCGAGAGGCGGCAAGAATAGAGCTTGGAATGAAAAATTTCCTTGAAGCAGGCAGTTTTTCTGCTTTTACCACCACCTTTGAAGACCTGCACGGGCTCGTTCAACTGCCTGGTCTTGCCGTACAACGGCTGATGGCGCAGGGATACGGCTTCGGAGCGGAAGGGGATTGGAAAACCGCCGCTATGGTATATGCAGGCAAAGTGATGGCTTCGGGTCTGAAAGGCGGAACTTCTTTCATGGAAGACTACACCTATCATCTCGACCCTTCCGGAATGAGGGTACTTGGCGCTCATATGCTGGAGGTATGCGAAACCATTGCCAGCGCCAGGCCATCACTCGAAATTCATCCCCTCGGTATCGGAGGGAAAAGTGATCCCGCAAGACTTGTATTCAATGTGCCTGAAGGAAACGCGGTGAATGTGTCCCTGGTCGACATGGGCAACCGCTTCAGGCTGATCGTGAATGAGGTGAAAGTGGTGGACAGCCGGAAAAAACTGCCTAAGCTGCCTGTGGCCAGAGCTATCTGGATACCCCAGCCCGACCTGCAAACAGGCGCGGCTGCATGGATATATGCAGGGGGGGCGCACTATACCGTATTTACCCAGGCCCTGTCGCCAGAATATTTCGACGATTTTGCTGAAATGGCCGGACTCGAATATCTGCTCATCGGCGAAAAAACCAACCTTGCCGATTTCAGAAAGGAACTGAAATGGAATGAATTGTATTATGCATTCATGAACCGATAGAACCCTTCGCCATCAAAAAATATAAGGCCTGTCCAGGTATATCACCTGACGGGCCTTATGTCGTTATACTTTTATTTTTTCTTTATTGAATCCCTGCCGGTGAAAGGTCAAAGCGAGAACCAGTAATTGAACTTGATCAGGAAAACATTGGTGGGGAATTTTTTCCACATCTGATGCCAGGAGGTATCCATACCGGTATTGATGGGGTCGGTATCGCCTGTTCTGTCGCTTGACCATACAAGATAAAGCATGGAGCCTGGATGGTATTCCCATCGTACCACCAGGTTGGAGCGGAACTGGTGAAAATTGAAATCCGGGTTGCTTATGGTATAATCAGGAGTTCCGTCTCCGTTTTCATCCATTTCCAGTCCATTTGCCGAGGCAACCGGGTTGGCATAGGTAATATACCTTTTATAATAGTTGGAATTTTCCGGATCGACAACCCGCTTGAACTCACTGAACGTACCCTTCGACATGAAAGGACTACCGTAATACTGAATGGAAAACTCGGGTGTGATGTGATAATCGGCCCTGAAGGTAAAGCCCAGCGTCTTTTGGTCAACTTTCCCTACAATATACCGGTCGCCCGTTCCGGGATTCACGGTGACAACATATTGCAACTGGTCATGATTGATGGCATAGTTCATCGTGAGACCTATTTTAAGTGTGTTTACAGGCCTTATCACCACGCCTGGTGCCAGCTGGTAGTTGTTCAGCGCATTGTGATCAGAATGGGATCCGTCAAAGTTGAAATCAAAATACAGTTTCTTTGAATTGTCGGTTTCAATCATACCGAAGGTCATGTAATTTGCCGGAACGATCATGTCAGGTCCACCCCTCAGGATGCGGGTGTCCAGCGCCTGGGTGTGCCCGATCAGGTTGAGCTGAAGCTTCCATTTATTTCTGAACTGGCTTGAGAAAGAAAGGTGAGCGCCCGAACCAAGGTAACTGGAGTTGAAGTTCCAGCTGTTGAACTGCTCCAGGTTGACAGAGTATGTCATGAAGATGGAAACAGGCTGGTTCACGAAATAGGAAATGTCATTTTCCTGCCTCACCAGGTCGCTGGTTTGCATGTATCCAATGTCATTGAGTTCCAGCCCGGGCGAGATCACACTGGCTCCGGTGGAATATCTCCACAAACCTGTGCCTTTCCCAATTCTGAGTCGGGCGCCATACCCGTTCATCTGCCTGCGTGTTGTGTCGAAACCTAAGTAAGTAGCGCCCGGGCGCTGGTAATAGCGCGCCGATGACTCCTGCAATCTCATGATCGACGCTGCACTGCCATTTACCATGCTTCCAACGAGTTTTGCATCGACATAGTATTTTTTAT
>JAKAMP010000417.1 GCA_021812865.1 Bacteroidota bacterium
CACGGCGGCACCGATCTTCATTTCACCATGCGTGAGGGTGGGACCATCTTCAATGGCCAAAACGCGTTTACCCCTGATCACTTCAGGCTTATCTACCTTGATGGGCGATGCAGCATCAACAACCACAGCCCCGGGATTCACGGCTTCAATGTTTTTTCTTACGGTGAGAATATCATTGTAATCTGAGCTGTCAATCTTATTGATGACCACCACATCGGCAATGCGAAGGGTTACCTCCCCGGGGTAATAGGATATTTCATGTCCAGCCCTGTGGGGATCGGTAACCGTAATCATCAGATCGGGTTTATAGAAGGGAAAATCGTTATTCCCGCCGTCCCACAGCACAACATCGCAACCACTGGGATCCTTTTCTGCTTCACGAAGGATGGCTTCGTAATCCACCCCTGCGTAAATCACATTGCCTCTCACCACATGCGGTTCATATTCTTCCATCTCCTCGATGGTGCATTTGTGTTTAGCCAGGTCGTCGATGGTGGCAAAACGCTGCACTTTCTGTTTGGCGAGATCGCCATATGGCATGGGATGTCTTACCGCTACTACACGCAAGCCTTTCTCCATGAGCAATTCAATAACCCTGCGGGAGGTCTGACTTTTTCCGCAACCTGTTCTGATTGCACCCACGGCAATAACAGGCTTGGTACTCTTGATCATGGTTTTATTCCAGCCAAGCAGCTCAAAATTCGCACCATTGGCATTGACCAGGGCGCCCAGCCGCATAACCCTTTCATAAGGAACATCAGAATAGGAGAATACACAACTGTCAATCTTCAGGGAACGGATTAGCGAAGGCAATTCCGCTTCAGCATAAATGGGAATGCCATTCGGATATAACGATCCGGCCAGTTCTGCCGGGTATTTCCTGCCGTCGATATCGGGGATCTGCGCGGCTGTGAATGCTGCAACTTCATACTCTTCATGATTCCTGAAGTAAGTGTTGAAATTATGGAAGTCTCTTCCTGCTGCGCCAATAATAATGATTCTTTTCCTTTCCATGGGATGTGTTTTTTGTAACCGTGCAAATCTACCCGTTCATTCATGAGTTTACTTGCTGCAAAGACTATTATATAACATATTCCGGCGGCATACTGTTCAAAACACCTAATTTCAGGACATCACAAAAGGTATGTTTAATATCATATTAATCTCATTTCCCCGGTGCAAGTTTAATCTCAATTTATAAGTAAATTTGGCATGGTGATTGTAACTTTGTAAAACATAATCCTTCGACCGTGAATTTTCTTGCACACATATATCTTTCCGGCGACTCCCCTGAAGTGCGGATGGGTAACATCATCGGCGATTATGTCAAAGGCAATCATTACAATGACTATCCCGAGCTGATCAGGAAAGGAGTACTGATGCACAGGGACATTGATTATTTCACCGATTCTCACCCCATTGTAAAAAAGACAAACCACTTCTTCATTGAACGTTTACACAAGTACTCTGGGATCATCACCGATATACTATACGATCATTTTCTTGCCATTCACTGGAACAATTATTCAGCAGATAATTTCGACGAGTACCTCAGGGGTGTTTACCACTTGCTGAAGGATAACTATGAGATTCTGCCCGATGAAATGAAAGGCTTTGCCTTGAAATGCATGGAAAATAACTGGATCAAGACCTATGCAAGCATAGAGGGTATTGGACGTATCCTGTGGATGATGAGTCAACGTACTACTCTTCCCGATGAAAGCAAGTACGCCATTGAAGTGCTCAGAGCCAATTACCAGGCCATCGATAACCAGTTCCTGGAGTATTTCCCCCACCTGGTGAGTTTCATCGAGGAAAAGTATAAAGTGCCTATCAGGAAAGCGGCCTGAGTTTTCCCTTTTTTTATTTGATCATTTCAAGCCGGCTGGCATCAAGCCTGAGCATGATAAACAGCAGTATGGTGAATGTCAGCAGGGAGGAACCTCCATAACTAAAAAATGGCAGGGGAATGCCTATTACCGGCAACAACCCTATGGTCATGCCAATATTCACCGCGATATGGGTAAACATGATGCAAACTATGCCATAACCATATACGCGGCTATATGTTGACCTTTGCCGCTCGGCAATATAGAGCAAACGCAATAGCAATAAAGTCATCAGCAGGATGATCACAAAGGAACCCATAAAGCCCCATTCTTCACCCACTGTGCAAAAAATAAAATCAGTACTTTGTTCGGGCACAAAATTGAATTTTGTCTGGGTGCCATGCAGGTAGCCTTTCCCGGCAAAACCACCAGATCCGATGGCGATTTTCGACTGGTTTACATTGTAACCCAGTCCTTTCGGATCTGATTCAATGCCGAGCAGGATGGTGAGTCGTTTTTGCTGATGCTTCTCCAATATATGGTCGAAAACATAATCCACCGAATAGCTGAACGCCACAGATCCCAGCAGAATGGCCAGGAGAACAGGCACATAGCGCAGTTTATAGCGAATGGACAGGTATATATATACCAAGGAGGAGAGGATGATGCTGCTGAAAATAATCCTATATGGGGTATAATTCCGGTGCAGGAAATAACTGAAAAGCCAGAATGCAAGCAGTGCAAAACCAAAGATTAGTACCGATAATGCCAGGTCCTTCAGTTTCCTTCTCAACAGAGAAAAAATAAAAAAGGCAAGGATTACCAGGGCGATGATAATATTCAATTGTTCGGTAATCAGGGCGGCAAAGAATAGTAGGATGACCAGCGCCCCTAATAACAGGATGTTGGGCGACATACCCTCCCTGAAAAGCATAAGGAAAAGAGAAAAGTAAACGAGTGCAGAACCGGCATCGGGCTGGGCCACAATGAGCAACGCAGGAAAGAGCATAATTACGGTGGCAATGATCAGGGTCCGCCAAGGCATTTGTTGCTTATATCCCTGGGAACTAAGATATTTTGCGAGCGCCAGCACAGTGGCAATTTTAGCGAATTCAGAGGGCTGCATCCTGAACGCGCCAATGGAAAACCACGACCTGGCCCCATTCACTTCCCTGGCAAAAAACAGTACGGCAAGAAGCAGAAGAATGGCGAGGGCATAAATGATATAGGTAAAAAAAGTGAAGAAGTTTACTTCGAGATACAGGATCATCATCCCAAAAATGAGGGAAATCACGATCCAGATCAGTTGCAGTCCATATCGCTGGGTGAAATCGAGGAGGCTGCGATGCTCATCGTTGTATACAGCAGCATAGATATTCATCCATCCAAGCAAAACAAGGACCAGATAAAGAAAAACCGTTACCCAGTCAATATTTACCCATATATTACTCGTTCGTCTCACTCTTTCTGGTTCGTCGTTCAGGATGTAACATTAATTCCTCCAGGTAAGGCCTGGAAATGCTGTCAGTAAGATATTTTTCAATCATCAGGCTGGCGATGGGGGCTGCATAGCTTGCACCAAAGCCTACATTTTCGACATACACCGAAATGGCAATTTTGGGATTGTCCTTGGGGGCAAAAGCGGTGAACACAGAATGGTCAGGTCCATGCGGGTTGGTGGCAGTACCG
>JAKAMP010000418.1 GCA_021812865.1 Bacteroidota bacterium
TTTCAATGTCTGCACCCATCATCCAGATGGCTGGCCAGATGCCTTCCCCGGAAGGAAGCTTCGCCCGCACTTCCACCCTTGAATTCACCGGAAAGATTACCTTTCCAAGGGTATTGATGCTTGCCGAGGTATAGGCTGCGCCCTGGTAAGCCTCTTTCCTGGATTCGATTACCAGCCTGCCATTCTCCACCCTGGCATTTTCCAGCCTGCCTTTGGTATAATACTGCGACTCGTTATTCCTGATGAACCCTACCTCATAGCCCCATTTGGCTGAATCGGGCAGGCCGGAATAGTTGAATTCCTCGTCCCAGATAAGAGTATAATGCTTGGATGTGTCGCAGGGAGCAAGTTTGATATTGGATGAAGAATGTCCGCATCCTGAAAAGGGCAGTATGAACGATACTGCCAGGCATGTTAAGGCCAGTGGCTTCATAGGTGTTTGAATTTGTTTCCTTAAAAATAATAAAACGTTGAATACCCGTAAAGGGAAAATTGGCGTCTTCCCGGTCTTTATTCTATCACATACCACTCAAAACCACCGGGCTCCAGCGTTATCGTAAGGGCAATGGAGTAGTCCCTTGCCAGCTGGTATTCAACCGGTTTTCCATCTTCTCTTTTCACCCGGGCCGTAGCGGTAAGTCCGGTATAATACAAGGGGATATGCAAGCTGCGGGTGATCATATGGTCCAATGGATTGAACAGGAGAAGGAATCCCTTCTGTGGAAGGGCAGGGTTCACATGCAGAATCCCATCCCAGTCCCGTCCGTCGGCCCTGCGCAGATGGATCACATCGGAGTTGAGAATATCCCTGTATTTTTTGTACCAGTCAATGATTTTTTTCACCATGGTTAGGGTACTGTCGGTGTCGTAAAGCCGGGGTCCCCGGTAGCAGGCCTGCACGCCCCAGCCATAATTTTCAGCCATCAGCATTTGGTATGTTTTTAGGTGGTCCTTGAGGGGCTCAATGGTTGCGGCGGCTCCTCCTCCATGGTATTCTGTTAGCGGCACGAACATCCAGCCCATGGAAGGGATTTTGAGCCAGGTTCCATCGTACATGTTTTGCCGGTTCAGGATCACCTGCTGCTCACGGGGCAGGCTGAAATTCACCTCCCGGTATCCCATCGCGATTTTATTGGTTCCGTCCAGGAAATACCAGTCAGGTGCATTTACGTAAATGTCATGTGCATTGCACCAGTGGTAAAGGTCTTTTTGTATCTCCATCTGCCTCCACTGTGAATCGTCCAGGTTTTTGTGCCCCGGGTGTAAGGTCGATGCACACACATCGCCCGGGTAAGGGCCATCGTTTTCAAACAGGTCGAAGCCGGTTTTTTCGATGAATGTTTTGATTTTTTTTGCATAGGCCAGTCCCCAAATGCTCCCATAGCAAGGGGCCGCGCCAAAGAAAGCGGCTGCATCGGGTTTGCCTGTCACCGGATCGATCACATCGTCCGCATCGCTTATTCTGCGACTCGAAAAGAGGGAATAACCGCCCAGCATGATGCCCCTGCTGTGGGCATAACCGGCCAGTTCCCTGAATTTTGAAATGTTGGCAGCCGAAGTATCTTCCATATTCAACCCGCTGCCGAAGCTGAGAATGATGGCTTCATAGCCGGTTGCCACGCACTGATCCACAGCGGCCCTGACCTGTGTAGGATCCGTACTGACCAGGTGCATGAAAATAGGATTCTCCGTGGTCCAGGGAGCAATGGCGCGGTACATTTTCCGGATGGAAAGGCCCCTGCGTTCACGGTCATACGTATCGATGAGCAATTCCCAGGTTCTAACCGACCGGAAGGTTTCATCCGGAGCCAGTTCAATTCCTATGCCCTTGTCGGGGTAAACCTCCAGGAGACAGGGCGTCTGGTAATTGTAATTGACCTGAGAAGTATAGGTCGAATCGGTATTCCAGTGCGTGGTCTGGTCCGACAGGTCGTACAGCATGGCATTGTTGAAGGCAAAGTTGCTTTCCATGTAAATGCCATGTGGTTTCCGCATCTGGCCGGGTCGACCCACCACGGCGCTTTCTTCTTCAACCACACCCAGCATCTCATTCACACATTGGTTAATTTTGATGGTTTTTCCTGAGCGATTTTCAACCGACAGGCGTTTGCAAAGCAGGGGAAGGCCGTCATACAGGTCATAACTCACCTTGATGACAATGCCTTTCATGGCCGGCAGGGAGTTTTCGTATACGAAGGTCAGGGTTTTCCCCGAGGGTTCCCTGGAATTGGAAGCCCAGCGCGTCGGTTTCCAGTGAAGGTAAGGTTCCAGGTTCTTTATCTCTATGTTAGTGCAATGAAAATCGCCGGAATGGGCTGTGAATCCATCAACCCAGGAGGGGAGCAGGTAGGCATTTTCTTTCTGACCATACAACCCGCCAATAAACCAGGTTTTACCGTCAATTTCAAGTAGGGCTTCCGGTTTCACGGAGCGTAGCAGTTCGTCACCGTCCGAGAGGTTACGGAACCCGGTGCATGCCACGTTGGGCGTGATACGGAATGTACGCCTGAGCAGCCCGTTGTCAAGAATTATGTCCTTGTTGTTCCTGTCCCTGAACACGCCAGCCTTGACCGGTGCTCCCACTATAAGCCAGTCGGGGATATTCGACTGGTCCGTTTTTTCTTTCCATTCGGGTAGGAAAGCTATCGTAGGCTGGGAAAATAGTGGCGCCGCTGACATAAAGACAATCAGCAGGCACGCCAGTTTTCGGCAGGTTTTCATCAATGAGCAGGGTATATTATTCGATTTCTTTGATTTTGATGTTCCGGAACCAGATCCTGGCATCGGCATGTTTGCCCTGCAACCCGATATAGCCATAAGTTGGTAGTTTGGCAAAAGGAGTGGGTAGCCAGGAGGGGATTTCGCTTCCGTCGGGATTCTTTTTTCCGTCGGTCCAGAGAGCCATGTTCATCCGGGTGATCATTTCTCCGTTCAGCATTACATCGATCATTTGGCCCTGGCAGGTTATCGTGAAATGGTTCCATTCCCCCGCTTTTTTAACGGCTTCTTGGGAAGGAGCAAGATGCCCGAATATTGCCCCGCATTTCCATGTGGGAGCAGCAGTGGCCCATTCAGGGCCAAAATCATCGAGTATCTGGATTTCGACCGAGTTAGGTATCCAGTCTTTGGTATTGGTGCAATACACTACCACCCCGCTGTTGGTATTCTCCTCCGTTTTGAATTCCAGGTCAAGGATGAAATTCTTATATTCTTTTTTTGTCCAGATGCATTCATCCTTGCTGGCAGTGAGAATACCGTTTTCAAATGTCCAGATTCCCTTTGTATAGTTTGCGTCCGACAGATTCTCGGATAACAAATCCTGCCAGTCCCTGCTATCGGGATGAGAAGCGGGTGGAATGGACAAATTCTGGGCAGAAACGGCAAGAATAGAAATGCCGGCAAGCAATAGGGTTAGTATGGCGATCTTTTTCATAGGATTTTGAATTTATTGGTATTTCAAAGAAAACAATAAATCGCCATAAAAGGAGTCCATGGATGGATATTTCAGGACGGCTTTC
>JAKAMP010000419.1 GCA_021812865.1 Bacteroidota bacterium
TCGCCGCTCACAATATCGCGCGGCTTATTCAGTATGAAATGTTCTTTGACTATGGCATGACGGTATTCCTCTGGCGGAAGTATGGCATTCTGAATGCGACGGGCATATAAAATACTGTCGGTGATCTCTTCTTTCTGTTTCTGAATCTGGTCGCGCTGGTGGGTCACCTGGTCGCGCTGCTTCTCAATTTCGTCCCGTTGTACTTCTATTTCCTCCTTCTGCTCGTTCAGCAGGATATTGTCCCTCTTTTTCCGGGTATAGCTGCGGAAGATCACCACAGCCAGGATAATCATGAAAGCCAGTGCCGCCACAAAAAACATAACCACGATGGCCTGCCGCTTTTTCTCCGCTATCTGCTCATCGGTTTTCTTGTCGAGCAGGTACTTCATTTCCCGCTGGGCAATCTCCTTCTGGTTCTTGGTGTTCTTCACAATTTCTTCAGCTTCCTTGTACTTCAGCTGAAAATCATACGCTTTTTCATATAGTCCCAGCCGGGCATATACCTGGCTCAGCCCCAGGGCTGCATTCATATAAATCTCATACGAGCGCAACTCCCTGCTCAGGTCATAGGCTTTGGTGTAACATTCCTCTGCCTTTCGGTACTCAAGATTGCTTTGGTAGAATAACCCCATGCTGAGATAAGTACCAGCAATCTTTGGCTTCTGCCCTTCACCCAACGATTCGTATATTGCCAGCGCCCTCTCGTAACAGGCTTTGGCACTGTCGGACACATTCCGGCTGTTGTAAATATTGGCGATATTGATCAGCGAAGAAGCGATGAGCAGCTGGTTATTGGCCTTCTTTGAAATGTCCAGACCCCGCTGGTAGTAATTCAGGGCTGTGTCATATGCCTGCTTTTTTTCATAACATTGGCCAATATTCAGGTAACAACTGGCCATACCGTTCTGATTATTCTTGCTTTCCTCTATTTCCTGACTTTTCTGGTAGTACTGACTGGCTTTCCCGTAATCATCCTGCTTGAAGTAGATATTCCCGATATTGAGATAAACCTGCGAAGCCCCTGCAGAATCATGGATATCTTCCCTTATTCGTAAACTCTTGAAAAAGTTATCGAGCGATTTGGCAAAATCGCCCATGTTATAATACTGATTCCCGAGCTGCTTGTATACATAGGAAATAAGCGGCTGGTTTTTGCTGTCGATGGCAGTTTCCAACTCTTTCTGAAAATATTCAATGGCAAGAAAATACTCACCGCTTTTCTCGTAAGAAAGGGCAACCTGCTCCAGGAATTCCTCTTCGCGCCCCTTTTGCTCTGCCACTCTCAGTCCTTCCCCGATGAAAAGATCGCGTTTTACGGTATCCTTCGCAACGATGAGACCGGATACTGTTTCCAGCATACGATGATAACCTGCCGTATCTGTGGTTGCTTTCTGCAGGATTGTTTTCAGGCTGTCGGGCAGATTCTGTGCCTGGCCCGCCGAAAAGAAAAAAATGAACCAAAGGATGAAAATAATTTTTCTTTTCATGCTCTTAAACAATAGATGTACAATGATACAGAAAAACGGCCAATTTTTCAGGGATCAGAAACGGAAATGTACAGGATCAACTACGAGATTTGAGAGGCAAGGGTATAAATAGTAAAATCAACTATGGAAACCTACAAACCATCGATCAAGTTCTGGGCACTGGAAGACCGTCCGCGCGAAAAGCTCCTGAAAAAGGGAATTGCCTCCCTCAGCGATGCAGAATTGATAGCTATTCTCATTGGTTCGGGTATAAAGAATGAAAGCGCAGTGGAAATTTCTAAGAAGATACTGAACGGCTCTGCCAACAACCTCAACGAACTGGCCAAGCTAACCGTGAATGACCTTAAAAAGATCAAGGGCATAGGCGAAGCCAGGGCCATCACTATCGTGGCTGCTCTGGAACTGGGGCGTAGAAGGAAAATGGAAGAAGTGATCCAGAAAAAGAAGATCGGGGGCAGCCGGGATGTATTTGATCTCTTTCAGCCCCTGCTGGGCGACCTTCCCCACGAGGAGTTCTGGGTGCTTTACCTCAACCGGTCGAACCTCATCCTCGACAAGGTAAAGATCAGCCAGGGAGGAATTGCCGGCACTGTCACCGACATCAGGCTGATCATGAAACAGGCGGTGGACAGACTCGCAGTTTCCATAATCCTTTGCCATAACCATCCCTCGGGAAATCTCAAACCCAGCGAGGCCGATACGCGCATTACGAAGAAACTCAAAGAATCCGGAGATATCCTCGATATCTCGGTGCTCGATCACGTAATTGTGAGCGATTCCTCCTATTTCAGCTTTGCCGATGAAGGACTCATGTAAGACAGGTCATTCCCGGCGTTTAGCTAGACTCAACTGATATAGCTGGCATCATTATGAAAAGGAAGCCTTCTTACGCCTGAACGATCCGTGCATTCCCCCCAAAGCTGCCAGGCAGTTTTTCCAAGTTGTGGATGGAGGAGCAGGGGACAGATTTCAATAAGAGGCTCAAGCACAAACCGGCGCACATGCAGCCGCGGATGAGGAACGGTAAGAGATTCCGACTGTATAACCCGTGTATCATAAAACAGGATATCGATATCGATGATCCTGGAACTATATCCTCTGGGGGTTCTTGCCCTGCCCATGTGCTTCTCGATATCCAGAAGCCTTTGCAGCAACGCTTCCGCTGAAAGAGCCGTCTCAACAATGACAAGCTGGTTATAAAAACTCACGGGATCCTCAAACCCCCAGGGATCTGTTTCATATACCGCCGAGCAGGCCAGCACAGAACCGGCCTTTGCACTGATCGCTTCCAGCGCCTTCTGCAGGTTCTGCAGCCTCTCTCCCTTGTTGCTTCCCAGCATCAGGTAGGATGTGGCCATAACATTCGTGCGTTGATTCTGTTTAATCCCGTGCAAAAAATGTAACTTTACCTCAAAACCTCCGGTCAGCAAAGTAAGTAATAATTAATACGCTTTTTATGAAAGAATTTCTGAAATATGTGCTTGCCACCATCGTGGGAATCCTCATCACGAGTTTTGTTTCCCTGGTTGTATTCTTCATTATCCTTGGTGCAATCGTTTCTTCGGCCGACAGAACCGTTACCATAAGCAGCAAATCCATTCTGCAACTCAACCTGAATGAAGCCATCGCCGAACGCAGTTCCAACAACCCGTTTGAGAGCTTCGACATAACCAGTTTGCGACCTTCCAAAAAACTGGGTCTGAACGATATCGTGAACGACATCCGCAAAGCGGGAGAAGACAATAATATCAAGGGCATCTATCTTAACCTCTCCCTGGCGCCGAGCGGACTGGGAACCCTGGAAGAAATCAGGAATGCCCTGCTCGACTTCAAAAAAACAGGCAAGTTCATCATCAGCTATGCCGATGCCTATACACAGGGAAGCTATTATCTTGCTTCAGTATCCGACAGCATCCTGATGAATCCCGCAGGGGCCATTCCCTTCGTGGGACTCCGCGCCGAAGTGATGTTTTACAAGGGCATACTCGATAAACTCGGATTTGAACCCGAGGTGATCCGACACGGC
>JAKAMP010000420.1 GCA_021812865.1 Bacteroidota bacterium
AGATACTGGTATAATCATTCCAGTAGGTAAGAAATTATCCCTCGACAAAAAATCATGAATTAAAAACCTATGAATTCTTCCATTTCCATCTTCAAATGGGTGAATAAAAACAAATCCAAATGCTATAGCAGTTGCCCTGACAATTGGATTTACACCATCCATTTTAATGGCTGTATTTGAAAGATCTTTCATTAAACCTGAAAGAAATTCCGGTGGTGGGCAAACGTAATGAATGATCTCATCATAATTCAAGGTTGTTTGGCCTATATAATTTTGAAAATCCCGGAAGCCTGACGCTGCAAAACGTGGATCAACAATCTGATTCTGTAACATTACCAATGATTCCTCACTAAGCAGGTCTCTAATATCTTTCTTACCAGCATTACTCAATAAACTAACAAATCTTTCAATGCGTTCTGGTGTTGGTTCTTCCTTTTCAATTTGGTAAGATGAACGTGTTTCCTTTTTATATAAATAATTATTGGCCCGGTTTAATATCTCAGGGGAATAGTTTTTTGCAAGGTCACTTAGCATCTCAGAAAAATTAAGATCAAGTGCTTTTAAAATAGCATTCGTTTTCTTTAAAGTAGGACAAAACCAGACATCCCCTAACAGATTATTGTTTATTCGCCACCTTGTATTTTTGACAATTACACCTGTAAAATAACGTTTTGAGTCTATTAAATCTACATAGTTAATGTTTGATCTGTCTTCGATGGAAAGGCGTTCCTTAATTAGGAATTCGTACCAAAATCCAATCTTTCTGGAATATTTCGAGTACGGAGTTGATTTTATATATTCAACTATATCTTTTTCAGGGATACATTTTAAAACAGCCTGATAAAAGCTTAATTGAACATCATCATATTTGAGAGCAAACTCAAAATGGCTTAAAGGATTGTCTGCTTTAAGAGTATATTGAGCCTTCTGGTAAGTTTCTAATATTGTCCCATCTTGCAGTATTTCAACTTTTGATCTTGTACCAAGATAAGATTCATGAGACAATTTTATATTTGAAAGCTGATAGTTATGTTTTAGCCATGTACCCCCTATTGGTTTTTCCGACATACGTCAAATAATTTAAAATTTTAGCCTTTTGCATAAAATCATATTTTATTGCATAAATATAGTTATATTTTGGACAAATTGCATAAAAACAAATATAATTAAATAAAAATTGCTGTTTTATAATCGTATGATCTTCAATTTGATATTTTCTCTTTTAACTGCTTAATTTTCCTAATTGTATTGACACTATTACCAGTTATCCCGGCAATCCGCCTGACAGAAAGGTCACTTTTGTCAAGAAGATCTGAAATATTCTGATACTTTTTCATTAAAACTTACGGATTAGACTTTGCTCCATTAACCCGGCTTTGAGCAGCGAAAAGAGTTGCGAGAAAAGGAAGCATGGCCCATCCTCAAAGAAATGGAATCCTGGTTGAAAGAACACATTACACAGGTATTACCCAGAAGCGCGATCGGGGAGGCGGTATCCATCACATTATCCCCCTCTGCCTTGAGCCCCTCCCCTGCTGCAAGTGTACTGCTTTCGTTCCATGTGCAAAAAATCTGCAGTATTTCCTATTCGTCGTTAAACCCATTCACGCATTTCCAGTCAAAGAACATAAACGGCCACGTGAATTTGACCTGCTTAGAAGCAGTAACATTGCCAAATTTTACGCAATTTTGAACTAAATCAGATTATATGAGAAAGATCGTCATCCTGAGTGCATTGATGCTTGCCCAGAGCATTGCCGTATTTTCATACACCGGCGACAAAGAAAAAAACCTGGCCCGAAGGCTGTTCCTCCTTCCGGTGCTAAAAGATTCCATATCGGTTCCCGATGATGAAAAGGTATCTAAAAACTACCTCGACCTGGGAGTGGATTATTACAGCAATACCAACGCCTACGGGCACTTCAACAGTTTCAGCGCAATGCCCGCATTCGACGGATCGGCTACCTACACCACCCTGGGCGGATTCTCCCTCGGCCTAACCTATACGCGTACCATGAATTCCGACTCCACTTTTACGAATCCAACCAGCGACCTTAATGCCTCGCTCGGGTACAGCGTTAACTTTCTGAAGTTTTTCAGTTATGATGTGTCTTATATGCATTTCTGGTACAGCAAGAACTCAACATCGCTTAAGGCGGCCTATACCGATCAGCTCAGTACCGGGCTTGGCTACGATTTCAACTGGTTTGTAGGAAGTGCATCGGTGGCCTACCTGCTGGGCAACCAGCCTGCCCTGTACCTTACCCTCAGCAACAGTTTCTCCATTGAAGCCGACGGGATCATAAGCGACGACGATATGCTCCTGATTCAACCCGGATGCGATATAATGTTCAGTTCACAGCAATCCTATCTCACTTACCTCTATAAATTGCTTGGCTCCCACCCGAAGTTATTCAAGAGGTTGAAAAGCAAATACCCCAGTCTCTCCCTGACCGAGCTGGAATCGGCATCCAAAAAAGAGAGTTTCCAGGCCAGTTCAGTGAATGTAAACCTTCCTGTAAGCTACTCCACAGGCAATATCACGGTTAGCGCCACTCTTTCAGGATATAAGGATATAAACCAGCTATATGTGCTTACCAGCGGCTGGCAGGTTATGTTCCAGGCAGGGATTATTTATTCTTTCGACTGGTGACAAATATTGTCTATTGTCTTTTGTATAAATGTCTGATGTCTTTGTATTGGTCGTTTGGTCTCCGCCGCGGCGGATGGTCTGTCTGGTCTGTCTGGTCTCCGCCGCGGCGGATGGTCTACTGGTCTACTGGTCTACTGGTCTGTCTGGTCTGCTGGTTTTTGAGGCGGAGGGTCTGCAACCCGTGGGTCGAGGGTGTGGAAAATGCTCACCAATGGGGAATTTTAGCATTGTATGGCAATGATTGACCACCGTTTGACAGTTGAATACCTGGCCTGTTATCGATCTCAGGTTTGATAGTGGTCAATGGTCAGCAGACAGTAGACGGCAGACAGTAGAATACAGTGGATTATTTACATAATTCCTTTATATACCCTTGTGCTTCATCATCGCCGAGTTTTTTGGCGGCTTCCAGGTCGCGGCAACCCTCGTCATTGAGTTCGATGTTGAATTCGGCCAGGGCCCGGTTAAAAAAGTAATCGGGATTTTCGCGGTTGAGTCCGATTGCCGTGGTGTAATCGGCAATGGCATCGGAGAATTTTGAAATCTGGAAATAGCAGTTTCCTCGGTCGTAATAGCCATTGGGTTCCTTGGGATCGTATGAAAGGGCTTTTGAAATGTCGGATATGGCTTCATGGAAATGGTTCATTTTGTAATGAGCGCTGCCCCTGTCGAAATAGGCATCATAGTATGTTGAATCCATTTTGATCGTCTGGCTGAAATCTTCCAGGGCATTGCCGTAATTCTGCAGTTCGAACCAGGAATTGGCCCGGTTATACAAGGCATGGATGAATTTAGGATCGTGCTTGAGGCATTCGGTATATTGCTGAATAGCCTCCTGATATTTGCCCATATCGAAGC
>JAKAMP010000421.1 GCA_021812865.1 Bacteroidota bacterium
TTATGCAGGTTATATCCTGCCAGGTCGCAGCCCTCCAGCTCCTTCACCAGGTTTTTTGCCACTTCGGCAAAGGTTGGTGAATCTTTCACATCTTCGTTGGTAATGCCATGAATGGCAGTTGACCTCGGGTCGATCGGAATGGTGGGATTGATGCGCATGGTTTTCAATTCTTCCTTTCCCTGCGGATAGACCTTAAGAAGGGAGATTTCCACAATCCGGTCGGCAGCAATGCTCATCCCTGTGGTTTCCAGATCGAAGAACACCAGAGGGTTTTTTAAATTCAGTTTCATGTATTATCAGCCCGTTCTTGAGATTAGATCACCAGGGAACCTGCAGCAAACGCCATCATGCAAGGGAGAACCATTAGCCCCCGATCATCATGGGCATCAACAGCATCAGCACATCTTCATTTTCATTTTCCCTGATGGCAGGGAGAATCAGTCCGGCGCGTGTAGGATCGGACAGTTCGAGAGCCACATCGGAAGTGGAAATGTTCGATAGAATTTCGAGCAGGAAGGTCGATTTGAAGCCAATCTCCATTTCTTCTCCCTCGTAGGTGCAATTAACCCGTTCATAGGCAGAGATAGAGAAGTCAATATCCTGGGCCGAAATATTCATCTGGTTCCCCGAGAGGTGAAGTTTCACGAGGCTGCTGGCCTGGCTGGCGAATACAGAAACCCTGCGGAGAGAATTGTAAAACAAAAGCCTGTCAATGAGGAGCTTATTCGGATTTTTGGCAGGGATTACCGCACTGTAGCTGGGATAAGCGCCTTCAAGCAGCCTGCAAATCATCTGGTAGTTCGACATGCTGAAGAAAGCATTCTTCTCATCAAATTCAAGAGTTACCTCGCCTTCTTCGCGGGGCAGAATATTTTTCAGCAGGGAAGCCGGTTTTTTGGGAAGGATGAAGGAAGCCACCAAGGTCGACTTGATATCGGAACGTTTATAGCGCACCAGCTTGTGAGCGTCGGAGGCTACAAAGGTGATATCGTTTTCAGAGAGTTCAACGAAGATGCCATTCATCACCGGGCGCAACTCATCATCGGCCGTGGCAAATATTGTTTTCGTTATACCGGAGAGCAGAATGTCGGCCGAAAGCAAAACACTGCCTTTCTTCCCTGCTTTGATGGAAGGCAACTGCGGAAAATCGCCGCTGTTTTGTCCTACAACACTGAATTTTCCGTTTTCGGAATTGATCACCACCGCCATGGTGCTGGTGTTGATATCGAAGGTAAGCGGCTGATCGGAAAATTCCTTCAGGGTGTCGAGCAGCAATCGTGCAGGGATGGCAATGCTCCCTGATTCACTGGAATTGGGAAGGGTAAGCCCGGTGATCATGGTCGATTCAAGGTCCGATGCTGTGATCTTCAGGTCTTTGCCTTCCAGTTCAAACAGGAAATTGTCAAGAATAGGCAGGGTATTTTTGCTGCTGATTACCCGGCTGATGGCTTGTAAATGGTTCAGTAATTCTGTGCTCGAAACAACGAATTTCATGTATATCAGAATTTTAGGTTTGCAATTTAAGGCCTATAAAGATAAATGTTTTTTCCTCGAAAAATCGACGCAAGATAAGTAAAAAATGCAGATGCTGTGAATGGCTGAGTGTCAGTATCTATCTCAATGAATAATGGCGTACCTGCCTTATTCAGGAGAGTAAACAGAATCGATCCCTTGTTATAAGACTCGGGTTTCATTTCAACAGGAAATACTGTAAAGTTCTGATCAGGAGCCGTATAACCTGTTTTCCAGGATGTATTCATACACCCCGTGGGGCAGAAAATGGCTGATGTTCAGGTGCTCTTGTATAGACCGGCGAATGAAGGTGGAGGATACTTCCATCACGGGAGCCTTGATAAGTCTGCCGTTCTCAATGGGCAAGATTTCCGGTTCACCCGTTGAACGAGGGTAAACAAACCGCTCATAACGCGAAATGATGGTACGATACTCCTTCCACTGGTTGAAAGTATTCAGCCCGTCAGATCCCATTACGATCACAAATTTGTGTCCGGGGTATTGTAAGGCAAGAAAATCAAGGGTGTGAATGGTATACGACGGGGTAGGAAGGCTGAATTCCACGTCGGAAACCTTAAAACGTGAGTCTGAACCCGCGGCTATCTTCAGCATCTCGTACCGGCTGGCATTCCCGGCCAGCATGTTCGGATCCTTGAGAGGATTCTGCGGGCTCACCACAAACCAAAGCTCGTCAAGTCCTGCAAACGTGACCATATAGTTGGCAATGGCCATGTGGGCGATATGCACGGGATTGAATGAACCGAAGAATAGGCCGGTTTTCATGGTTTCCCGGTTTCAAGGAAGGTCGTAACTGCCTCTTCCGCCTCTTTCAGGGCTTTTTCAAGCTTGTCATTCACAATTACCCTGTCGAACTTGTCGTGGTATTCCATTTCCATTTTTGCCCTGGCAAGCCTTTTTTCCAGGCTGGCAGAATCTTCCGTGCCCCTGTTTTTCAACCTTTCGCGGAGCGATTCGTAGGAAGGGGGACTAATAAAAACGGACAGGGCTGTGGCGCCGAAGTACTTTTTCAGGTTTACGCCACCTTTCACATCCACATCGAATATCACATGCCTGCCTGAGGCCCAGATACGGTCGATTTCGCTTTTCAGGGTTCCGTAAAACATACCCTCGTATACTTCTTCCCATTCAAGGAATTCGTTGTTCCTTATCTTTTCCCTAAACTCAACGGGACTGAGGAAATAATAGTCGCGGCCATCCACCTCGCCGGGTCGCCTGGCACGGCTGCACGCCGATACGGAAAATCCAAGCGGGAATCCACATTCCATCAGGTGCTTCACGATGGTTGTTTTACCTGCGCCTGACGGGGCGCTCACAATGACGACCTTTCCTTCCTGCATGAAGCGCTAAAGAATATTCATGAGTTGTTCTTTCACCTTTTCCAGTTCGTCCTTCATCCGTACCACAACGCGCTGTATATCGGAGTCATTGGCTTTCGACCCGAGGGTATTGATCTCCCGTCCGATCTCCTGTGCCACAAACCCCAGCTTCTTGCCATTTCCGCCGTTTTCCCTGCACACTTCCCTGAAATAGGCGCAATTATTTTTAAGCCTGACTTTTTCTTCGGTAATGTCTATCTTTTCAAGATAATATATGATTTCCTGTTCAAACCGGTTGGGATCGATCTTGTCGGCCCCGTTGATCCCGCTGAGGCTGTTGTTGATACGCTCCCTGATCTTGTTTACCCTCTGGCTTTCAAATGCTTCGGCCTCGGGTATCATTTCCTCAATAAGGTGGATGCGTTTTATAAAATCTTCTTCCAGCGCTTTTCCTTCACTGGTGCGGTATGCAATGAGCTGATCGAGGGCTTCACTGATGGCCTGCCTGATCTCTGTAAATTCGTGTTCGATCTCTTCTTCCGATTCCTTGAGCAGGATGTCGGGCATGCGCAGCAAGGCCGGAAGTATTTCATTTCCTAATGGCAATTAAACCTTT
>JAKAMP010000422.1 GCA_021812865.1 Bacteroidota bacterium
CGTACAACAATATAAAATCGATGGCTCGAAAATCGCCCTCAACGAAAAATACGACCCTGCCCTTCAGTCTACCGTGTATGCCCAGTTTGTCCCCGATGCATCGGTCGGCGTTTACCTCTATTCCACGAACTTCCAGGTTGGATTCTCCGCCGTTCAGCTTATCAACAACAAACTGAAAATATACGATACCAGCTCAGGCCTCAATAAATTGAAAAGCCATTTTTACCTGACCGGAGGATACAAGTATTATATAAACCGCGATTGGGCAATTGAACCTACCGCAGTGATCAAAGGCGTAACACCGGTACCTATTCAGCTCGACATCACCGGCAAAGTAATATACCAGAACATGGTGTGGGGAGCACTGGCATTCCGTACCTCTGATGCAGTTTCCATTCTGCTGGGATATACCTATCAAAAGAAAATCTCCATAGGCTATTCCTACGACCTCGGCATTTCCGCCATCAGAAAATACCAGTCGGGTTCGCACGAAATCATGATCAATTACCGGTTCAATACCATTAAATAACCGGATATGAAGGGTTTTGTACGTATTCTGCTGCTATTTCTTATCATCACCTCCTGTGGGAAAAAACATGGAGAATACCTGATCCCTGAAAACAAACTGGTGAAAATCCTGGCCGATGTACACCTTGCCGATGCGATGACCTATAACGTAAGACTCAGGTATGTGATGAGCAAACGCGATTCGGTGAGCTATTATGCACCGATTCTCAGCAAATACGGGGTCACCAGGCAGCAGTTCGATTCCACCATCGCCTGGTATTCGGCATATCCTGAAAAATACGACGCAGTGTATGAAAAGGTCCTCGACCGCATGAACCGCATGCAGGCCGACCTGATCGAGCAGATGAAAAAAGACTCCGCCAACTTCCCAAAGGGTAATCTCTGGCCCATGAATAAGGAATATAAAGTGACGGGCGATACCGCTAAAACCAGGATACCTTTTTCCATTGCCGTGCACATAAAGGGCACCTATGTTCTGTCCGCCAATATCAAGCTCGATCCTACCGATAAATCCATCAATCCCGCAATGGGCATATGGTGTACCTGGCCGGATGCAAAAATCAACAAGCCCGATAGCCTCCACAGGATCAAACTGGATAAATCGGGACACTTCAGACCTTATATGCTTAGTATTTCTCTCGACAAAGATACCCTCGCTTTTCTTAGGGGATTCATCCTCGGATATGACTCCGCCAGTAGAAAATTCAACCGTTCGGCAGAAGTGCGCAACATCAATCTCATTTATCAGAGAAAGCCGGCGCTGCCCGAATAACCTGGCTTTTCCCCGCCATCAGCGGCTCAATGCATTTTTAAGGATCTGCCAGTTCCTCTTTCCATAACTGACCCGGATTGATTACATTTACATACCCCGATCATTCCCGGGTTAGCATTATGCGTAAACTTTCTGCCGATTATATTTTTCCCGTTTCCTCTCCTCCGCTGAAACAGGGTATTCTCGTCCTCGACGACGACGGCACCCTGCTTGAAATCATCGATACCGGCGGAAACCTAAGGGAATCGGCCAACCTCGAATTCTACAACGGAATCCTCATCCCGGGATTCATCAACTGCCATCTTCACCTCGACCTTTCCTGGCTCCGCGGTACCATGCCCATGCATACCAGGCTTCCCCGGTTCATCGAAAACATGATCCGCATCCGGAGAAATCCTTCTTCCTCCACCTTGAACATCGCAGCTGAAGCTGACCGCGACATGTTTCTTTCGGGTACGGTTGCGGCAGCCGATATCACTACCTCGGATGAACTGTATCCCCTGAAAGCGGAAAGCAGGATTAGCTACATCAACCTGGTGGAAGTGCTCGATGCCGATATGGATCCTGATGTGGCCCTGAATCAGGCTAATGCGCTCCTGGAATCTTCACTGGCCATGGGCCTTCCTGCGTACCTCTCCCCCCATGCCCCGTACACCGCTTCACCCACGCTACTTCAGCGCATCAGGGAAATGAATAATACCAAAACCAGGGTTTTTTCCATTCATAACCAGGAAGCAGAGGACGAAAATGAAATGTTCCGGGGCAGGGAAAACCCGCTTACCGGAATGTTCATGAAACACGGACTTCCTGTGAAACCTTTATCCACCCCTGTCCCCTCCTCCCTGCAGGCCCTGGAATCCCTCTTTCCTTCGAGCGCCAATATTGTACTTGTGCACAATACCCACTCAAGCCGGGAAGATATCGAAAAAACCATGCATGCCTTTCCCTCCATATTCTGGGTACTTTGCCCTGGCTCAAACCTCTATATTGAAGGCGTCCTCCCGCCCGTAGATATCCTGCGTGCCTGCGGTGCTGTAATCGCGCTGGGAACAGACAGCTATGCCTCCAATACCTCTCTGTCTATCCTGGAAGAAATGAAAACCATCTCTGCTTTCTTTCCCTCCATATCTCTTCCCGAACTGGTGCAATGGGCAACCCTCAACGGCGCGCACGCCCTGAACCTGCAGAATGAACTGGGAAGTTTCGAACCGGGGAAAAAACCTGGCGTGCAGTTGCTTGAACACTGCAACCTGGCTGAGCTTAAACTGACCGGCCAAACACGCTCCAGGGTTATAATATAGCCCTTAGAATCGGTGCTTTCAGTCCATTCGTTTCAGAAACAATTCTTCGGTAAGAGGAAACCCGTTGAATGAAAGCTCCGGGTATGCAGGGTCGAACTGCGACCATGCACCCAGCGCCGCCTCCAGGTTGAATTCCTCCTGCGATAAGCAGAGAAAATAACCTTTTACCTGTAGCCATTTCCCCAGGTACTCCTGTTCGGGCTGTCCGGGCGTAGGAATCAGAATGGCCGATCTGTGGAGGGAAGCCAGCTCCATCACGGTGGTGTATCCCGAACGACCGATGATGAGACCTGCCTTCAAGATTAGTTGCTCCATCTCCGGTGTATCCGCATAGGGTCGGTAACGGATATTCTGTGAAAGGCTCGGGCTTTTTCCTTCAGGTTTGCCCGCAGCAATAATGGCTTCCCTGCCCGACCGGGCGAGCTCCGTAATGAGTATCTGCTCCAGGATGCTGCGCTGCGGTTCGGGACCGCCAAGCATCACCAGGATGAAATCCGCATGAATAGGCTCGTCCTGCCTGGCCTGATACCGTGACAAAGGCCCCGTATACCGGACAGTCAGTTCCTTTACCGGGGGATGCGACAACCTGCCCGCCAGGTTGATTTCCTCGGGCATATCGGGAACCCATACTTCGCTGAATTTTTTCAGGTAATACCGGTTCACTGCATTGACCGGCCTGCCAAGCAGCTTCCAACCCTTCGGAAACTGTATCTGTAGCTGGTGCGTAATGATGATGGTGCGGTAATTCTTTTGATACAGCCCCGGGCGGTTGTCAGAGATGATGATATCAAAATGCCTGTTTTTCAGTATTTTAACGAGCGCCCGGTGCTCCTGCCTTATGCCCCGCAGCAGGCGGAATGAATG
>JAKAMP010000006.1 GCA_021812865.1 Bacteroidota bacterium
GCTGGAAACTTTCCTGCAGCGATCAAAACCGTGGCTGAATGGTTTCCCAGGAAGGAAAGGGCTTTTGCTACCGGTATTTTCAATTCAGGGACTAATCTCGGCGCCATCATTGCTCCCCTTACGGTTCCTCTTATTGCGCTGAATTGGGGCTGGCAGTGGGCTTTCATTCTCACCGGCACCATAGGCCTGATCTGGATCGCCTTCTGGTTCATGTTCTATGAAGTGCCTTCCCGGCATAAGAAGCTTTCAAAGACCGAATACGATTATATTCATATGGACCAGGAAGCTGAAGCAACTGAAACAGGAGAAGCCAGTATCAGCTGGTTCAGCCTGTTCCGTTACCGGCAAACCTGGGCTTTTTTCCTCGGTAAGCTGCTTACCGACCCCGTATGGTGGTTTTATCTGTTTTGGTTGCCTTCCTTTCTGAACAAGGAGTATGGCATGACAAAGACTGAGCTGGCATTCCCCATAGCTATAGTTTACAGCATGACTTTTATCGGCAGCATTTTTGGCGGCTGGCTATCGGGGTACTTCATCGAACGCGGGTGGACTGTGGCCAGGGCAAGAAGCACAGCCATGTTCATCTTCGCCCTGTGTGTACTGCCTGTGATATCTGCCCAGGCGTTGGGAAAATTCAATCCATGGTTTGCCATCATCATTATTGGCATTGCCGCTTCGGCACACCAGGCATGGTCGGCGAACATTTTTACCACCGCAAGCGACATGTTTCCAAAGAAAGCAGTGGCATCGGTGGTTGGTATCGGTGGAATGGCCGGGGCAGTGGGTGGCATACTCATTGCCGGTTTTGCAGGTATCATCCTCGACCATTTCAAAGCCCTGAACCATATTGAAACCGGCTATTACATCCTATTTTTTATTTGCGGATTTGCCTACATCACAGCCTGGGTGGTAATCAACCTGGTGGCTCCAGGTATGAAAAGGGTGGAAATGAAATAATCCGGGCCGGAATAAGGTTTTTAACAGGATTAGCCTTTCTTCACCATAATTTCATTAACATGAACATCCTGATCATTTACGATTCCTTTTTCGGGAATACCGAGAAGATAGCTTTTGCCATGAGGGATGCCCTGCAGGGTTCTGCCACTGTTCAATGCATTCGCATCCATGAAGTCGTCCCTGAGAAACTGAATGACATCGATCTTCTCATAGTCGGCTCGCCTACCAGGGGATTCAGACCTACCAAACCCATCGTCCAATTTTTAGACAAACTGCCGGCCGATATACTTAAAAATGTTAAAGTAGCTGCCTTCGACACCAGGATCGACGTGGCTAAGGTGAATTCACGCTTCCTGCATTTCATGGTCAGAATATTCGGGTATGCTGCCCAGCCTATAGCCGGCCGGCTTTCCAGGAAAGGAGGAACGATGGGTGCATCACCCGAAGGATTCATCGTTAAAGAATCTGAAGGACCCCTGGAGGATGGAGAGCTTGAAAGGGCGTACAAATGGGCAAAAGAGCAGGCCGGAGTTTAGCCAGATAAAATGATTGCTGCGACCTGTTATTTCCTGTTCATGATACGAAGGAGTGACCTGCGGTTTACCTGAATAGATCACGGAATCTCAAACTTCAAACCGCATATTGGAATCGGTAGCCAGAGCGTAGACAAGTGGTTGCCATGCCCTATTCAATCCATCTTTTTTCCTGCCTCTTGAGAGCATGCATTTGCCTCATTTGAAGATTTGTCAGCCACAGACGAATACCAGAGAAACCCTTCGCTCCCCGCTTGACCAGCCATACCATGCGCTGAGAACAGCAGACCAAGCCCGTAAGTATAAATACCACCTTTGTATAAGCTAAAACGCTTATAGTAATTATTTCACAAGCATTACGCATTTAGTCTGTTTTTTGAATGGCCTGTAAGCCATACATTTGTTTTGTGGAGAAAAGGCTGGATTCTGAAGGGTATAATCGATAAAACACATACATGGGAGCTCTTTATGACAGGTTGAAACAGGATATCCGTTTTGAAGAGGGACTGAAAGCCTGCATCAACTGTGGAACCTGCACTGCCATTTGTACAGCCGCGGAATTCTATGACTACGATCCCCGGCTGGTGACCGACACTGTGCAAAGCAAAGACGATGCAAAAATCGAGGCCTTGCTGAAAAGTGAGACGATATGGTATTGCGGGGAATGCATGTCGTGTAAAACCCGTTGCCCTCGCGGCAATACGCCCGGTCTCATCATCATGGCACTGCGTTCTCTTTCACAGGAGATGGGTTATTTTGTGGAATCTGAAAAGGGGCGTCAGCAGCTTGCTCTGAAACGGATGGTGGGCGAAACCATTCTTGATTTGGGATATTGTGTTCATGCAAGTCACATGGATACAAGTTTGTTTCCCGAACAGGGACCAATGTGGGACTGGGTAAGCCAAAGCCGTAAGGAAGTATACAACCGCTTAGGCGCTAACTATGATGGCGAAGGATCTGGCGCCATGCGTAAAATACCCAGGGAATCCCTGAATGAACTGTCGGCTATATTCGATCAAACAGGCGCTACGGAACGGTTTGAAAAGATAGAAAAACTTTCTGAAGAGAAGGCGAAGGAAATGGGCCTCGGATTTGATGAAGGCAAGTCCTGCGAATATTTTAATTATGTATATACCGGTAAACACCCGGAGGAATCATGAAATTAGAAGGTAAAAAGCGAATCTGGAGCGAATACCAGAAAGAAATTGCCGATGATCATTATTATTATGCCCGGAGCTGCATCCGGCAGAATTTTTTTCCCGCCTCGGAAACCATCTTCCTGCGTATCATGCAGCAGGAACTGGGAAAGGATATCAAGGATGATGCCCGGCACACTACCTGTACGGGGATTGCATACCACAGCGATTTGGTTCCTTTCGACACAACCATGACGGTGGTGGCCAGGCTCTTCTCGCTGATGACGGAAGCAGGGTATGAAAACTATGCACCCTCATGCATCACTTCCTTCGGTTTGTATTCCGAAATCCTGGAAACATGGGAACATCACCCGGAAATTGAAGCCAGGGTGAGGGAACACCTGTGGAAATCTACCCGTCGCGAATTCAAAAAGCCTAAAAACCTGGCTCATGCCAGTGATATAGTATATAAATTCAGGCACCGGATCGCTGAGAAAGGCAAATACAGGCTTGTAAATCATAAAACCGGTGAGCCGTTGAAGGTGGTGGAACACATTGGCTGCCACTATTCGCGCATGTTCCCGCATAAGGGAGTCGGAGGAGCTGAATATCCATACGTGCTGGTTGGAATGATCGAGGCCTGGGGAGGCGAAGTGGTTGATTACCCCGAACGCCGCCATTGCTGTGGTTTCGGCTTCAGGCAATACCTCGTTAAATCGAACCGTGGCTATTCCATTTCCAGTTCGAGGAAGAAATTTGAGAGCATGGAACCTTTCAAACCCGACATGATCATTACCAATTGTCCGGGCTGCCCCTACTTCCTTGACCGCTGGCAGTATGCCATCAGTGAAATGGAAGGTAAAACATATGGGGAGAACGGCAATGGTATTCCTGTGTTGACCTATGAAGAAACGGCCGGACTGGTAATGGGATATGATCCATGGGATCTGGGGTTTCAGATGCACCAGGTGTCGGTGGAACCGTTGCTCGACAAGATCGGTGTACCTTATGACCCTTATGCGAAATACCTGGGTGTGAACGGAAAATTTATCGGGACTCCCGAGCATCCCGAGGTTTTAAAAGTGTATTGATGCATGAAAAATGTTATTGTTATAGGTGGAGGAGTCGCTGGCATGGAATCGTCAGCCCAGCTTGCCGACATGGGATACCAGGTTACCCTGGTTGAAAAGGAAAGTAAGCTTGGAGGACATGTAGACCAGTGGGATTTTCTATTTCCGAACCACCGTCCCGCCCGCGAGATCATCGATTCGCTCAAGCAGCGTCTCAACTATAAGGTGGAGGTGAAGCTCGGAACGGAAGTGGAATCCATGCAGCGTAATAATGGACAATACGCCGTGAAACTGAACAGCACTGAAGTTCTTCATGCCGATGCCCTGCTGCTTGCTTCAGGCTTCGACCTGTTCCCCGCCCAGAAGAAAGAGGAATACGGATATGGTATATATAATCATGTGATCACCGCTGCCGATCTTGAAGAAATTTTCCGTTCCGGAAATCTTCGTAAGGTGGTCTCTGGCAATACGCATCGCATCGGAATAGTGCATTGCGTGGGATCCAGGGATGAAAAAGTGGGTAACGAATACTGCTCAAAGGTTTGCTGTGTTACCGGGGTGAAACAGGCCATCAGGCTTCGCGAAGCTTTGCCGGAATACGAGGTGTTCAACTTCTATATGGACCTGCGCATGTTTGGCCGCTATTTTGAAGACCTGTACCGCGAAGCCCAGGAAAAATGGGGAGTGCAGTTTGTGCGTGGCCGTGTATCGGAAGCATCGGAGGATGTGAAAGGCAATGTGGTGGTGAAGGTAGAGGATACGCTTGCCGGCCGGCCCATGAAGATAAGCCTGGATCTGCTGATTCTCCTCACAGGCTTCATTCCGTCAAAGGGAACCTCCAGGCTGGGTGATTTGCTGCAACTCGAGTTTGGCAGTGACCGTTTTCTCAAACCTGCCGACGAACACCTGCTGCGAAATCATTCAAAACTGGAAGGTGTGTTTCTGGCGGGCGCCTGCACCGGACCCCGTTCCATTGCCGAAACCATTACCGATGCCAGGGCTGCTGTACTCGAAATAGCTGCTTTTTTCAGGGATAAAGTAACCGTGCATGAATAAATTCGGATATACCATTAGCCGCGATAACCAGATCGATTACGATAAGGTGGACCGGAGCATGGCTGCATTCATCGAAAAAAATGAACCTACTTTCCGGATTTGCATACAATGCGGTTCCTGTGCAGCATCATGCAGCGCCGCCAATTTCACCCGCTTCAGTTTTCGCAAACTGTGCCTGTTGATCAGGAGAGGATTGACCGACGATGTGCAGAAAGAGGTGAGCAAATGCATGCTCTGTGGCAAATGCAGGCTTGTTTGTCCACGCGGAGTCAATACCAGGAACATTATTCTGAACGTTCATCAGGCCCTTCACAAAACCACAGTGTATGAACTTTGATGTTTTTACATTGCCTTTTTCAGTCGGACTGGTGTTCATCATCAGCTATTTCCTGGCTATGTGTATACAGTGGATAAGGAACCTTTCCGCTACTGAGAGGCTTCTGCTGGTGAAAGGGATATTTTCATTCAAGACCTTCACTTCCATCAAAGAGGTGGTACTCGAAAGCCTCCTGCACCGGAAAATTTTCAGGGTCAACCCCCTGCTGGGTTATATGCACATGAGCCTTGCCTTTGGCTGGTTCATGCTCATTATCATGGGAAACCTCGAAGCAAGGGCATACAATCCCATTCCCATTCACCCGCCTTATTATCCCATCTTCTTCCGCTTTTTTGAACCCGATACAGGAACCTTTAAATATTCGGTTTTCTACGAATTTCTCATGGATTTTCTTCTGCTGTTTATCCTCAGTGGCGTGAGCTTAGCCTATTTCAAGCGGTTCAGGTCAATGGCGCTGGGAATGAAACGGACCTCCAAACTGAAATCGTGGGACAAATGGGCCCTTGCTGCTTTATGGATGATCTTTCCCCTTCGTCTGCTCGCGGAAAGTTTCACCTCCGGTATTTATGAAAGCGGTGGGTTTCTTACCGGTACGCTGGGAAGGTTTTTTGCCGAATTTCTTCCGGTTGAATACCTTGCATACCCTGCCTGGTGGGCCTATTCCATTGCCCTGGGAACCTTCTTTATCAGCCTGCCTTTCAGCCGTTACATGCATATTCCCACAGAAATCGTTCTTATATTTTTCAGGAATTACGGCATCCGTTCTTCAGAGAAAATCAATGGCTTTGCCGATATCGAAGTGAAATCGTGTTCGCGTTGCGGGATTTGCATCGATGTGTGCCAAATGTCGTCCAGCCTGAATCAGCAGAATACCCAGTCGGTCTATTTTCTTCGATCTGTTCGCGACCGGTCAATGACCAAATCGCTGGCCGATCAGTGCATGGAGTGCGGTAGATGCTCGCAGATATGCCCGGTAGGGATCGATCTCAACACCCAGCGCTACCTGGCAAGAAGAAGAGTTCATGAGGAGTTCCGCTCCGATTTCAGCTACCTGCCCGATTTGCAGACCCGTAAAACCGACGTGATCTTTTTTGCGGGATGCATGGGGCATCTTACCCCGTCGGTGATCCATTCCATGAAAAAGGTGCTTGATCATGCGGGTATTCGTTACTGGTTTATGGATGAAGATGGAAGCATTTGCTGCGGTCGTCCGCTCAAACTGGCTGGCAAGGCTGAAGAAGCCGCACAACTTATGAAAAAAAACAGGGCAGCGATCCTGGCCTCAGGGGGAACCACCTTTGTAACCTCCTGTCCCATCTGCCTGAAAACATTCACTGAAGATTATGACCTCAAACAGATGAGGCTGTATCACCATTCCCAATACCTCCTGAAACTCTGGTTTGAAGGGAAAATCCAACTGGAAAAGCAGATGCAGAAGGCGGTATACCATGATCCCTGCGAGCTCGGACGTGGCCTTGGCATTTACGATGAACCCCGGGAACTGATTCAACGGATGATGATCCTCAAGGAACCTGAAAACACCGGAGAAAATGCTTTGTGCTGCGGAGGAAGCCTTGCACACCAGGAAATGTCATCCGTTCAACGCAGGAAAATTGCATTCGATGCAGCTGCCAAACTTACAATTGATCATCCCGATTACCTTGTCACCGCTTGTCCTTCCTGCAAGAAAACCTTTCAGCAAGCTTCACCGGTTGAAGTGAAAGATGTGGCTGAACTGGTGTATGCAGCCATTCAGGACCGGGGCAGAAAAACAGCTCTGAAATCCAGGGAGATTGCCGCTGCTGAAGCTAATTGATGTTCGTTCCCAGCCATATGAGAAAGCAACTGCCTGATTTCTTCTACAGCCGGGTGCTGCCCTCCGGAATCCATTGTGAATCATTGAATACGAACTGTCTGCCCAAAGTTAAAATTATGAGGAACCTCGCATTCAGCTTTCATGCTGTTTTACTCGCCACGATCCTGCTCCTTTCTTCCTGTGGTAGATCGGTTAAAAAGAGTGAGATTGCCGGCGATGTAAGCATCTCAGGTGCATTTGCTTTATATCCTATCGCAGTTCAGTGGGCTGTGGAATTTCATAAAGTACACCCCGATGTCCAGATTGATATTTCAGCCGGCGGGGCAGGGAAAGGCATTACCGATGCGCTGAGCAATATGGTCGACCTGGGCATGGTTTCCCGGTCCATTTCGCCCGAAGAGATTGCCAAGGGAGCATGGTTCATTGTTGTAGCCCGCGATGCTGTGATTCCGGTTGTCAATGCATTGAACCCCGTATTGGACAGCTTGCAATTACATGGAATGACCCGGGAACAGATGATTTCCGTTTTTATAAGTCATTCAATAACCAACTGGGATCAATGCTTTCATACTCCTTTAAACGGACGGATAAATGTATATACGCGTTCTGATGCCTGCGGGGCCGGTGAAATGTGGGCCAGGTACCTGGACGGGGTACAGAATGATATTCAGGGGGTTGGTGTGTACGGCGACCCGGGAATGGCCGATGCCCTGAAATCGGACAAAAACGGAATCGGGTATAATAACCTTATTTTTGCCTACGATATGCATACGCGCAAGGTATACAACGGATTGGCTGTTGTTCCCATTGACCTCAATGGAGATGGTATCATTGATTCATATGAGAGTTTCTATCAGAATATTGATTCCCTGATGTCGGCCGTCCGGCATGGTCTGTACCCCTTTCCACCGGGCAGGGAATTGTACTTTGTCTGTAAAGGTAAACCCACCAGCAAAACGGTGGTTGCCTTCCTTCGCTGGATACTTACAGACGGTCAGCAATATCTCTCTGATGCAGGATATGTTAAGTTGCCAGCAGATATGGCCGAATCCGAGCTAAAAAAACTGGATTGAAATGGTTGGTATTTCAACAATCATGCGGTTGAGCACATCTGCATGTGGAATATAAATGCCGGTGCTGAACCAGGTGTAAATACTTCAAAACGGATGAAAGAAAGGCCCATAGGACCGAAAATATTCTCATTGAACCGTTACCTGAAAGACAGGGTAGGGGAAACCTGGATGATCATCGCCTTTGTTATGGTACTGCTGTTGCCTTTCATTGTTGGGGCAGGACTTTATTTAAAATCAAGGATTCTTCTGCAGGAGCATTCTATCTGGACATTGCTGGTTTCGGGAAACTGGAACCCACAGAAAGGTGAATTCGGTCTGGCTCCCTTTATTGTCAGTTCATTATGGGTGACAGCGCTTGCCGTGCTCATAGCTGTTCCTGTAAGCCTGCTTTCAGCCATTCACCTCACACAATATGCGCGGAAATGGTTTCTGAACGCCATGCACCCGGTAATCGATATTCTTGCAGGGTTGCCCTCGGTTATTTATGGCGTGTGGGGTGTACTGGTAGTGGTGCCTTTTGTAAAACGTCTGGCAGAATGGTTTGATATTTCGGTTTCAGGGTACAGCATTCTTGCAGGAGCCATCGTGCTGGCCATCATGATTATTCCCTTTATACTGAATATCCTGATAGAAGTATTCCGCACCATTCCGGAAGAACTTACGGAAGCATCGCTATCCCTGGGTGCAACACACTGGCAGACCATCAAGAGGGTACTGCTCCGGAAGGCTGTAACAGGAATCATTTCGGCTGTGGTGCTGGGCGTTTCCAGGGCTTTTGGCGAGACTATCGCTGTGCTCATGGTGGTGGGCAATGTGGTTCATATTCCCAAAGGAGCGTTCCAGCCCGGCTACCCGTTGCCTGCATTGATCGCCAATAATTACGGGGAGATGCTTTCCATTCCCAGGTATGAAGCTGCGCTCATGCTATCGGCCCTGGTGCTGTTCAGCGTGGTGCTGCTCTTTAATTTCGCTTCACGTATAGCCATTGTTCAATTCGAAAAACGCGTCTGAAAATTGAAACTGAATTTCCGGAAAACAGAAGAATACTTCTTCAGACTGGTGATGCTGGCCTGTACGGTGGTGATTGTGGCTGCCCTGCTGGTAATCATCTTCAGCATCCTGAAACGCGGGCTTCCCTCGCTCAGTTGGGAGATGATATCCCAGAAGCCAAAGGGTGGGTTTTATTTCGGCAAGGAAGGCGGCATACTGAATGCCATAATGGGTTCACTTTACCTGGCCATAGGAGCCACTGTCATTGCCATGTTTGTGGGCGTACCGGTGGCCCTGTATATGAATGTGCATATTCTCAAAAGAAAGTACATGGTCAATACCATGCGCTTCCTGCTCGACCTGCTGTGTGGTATACCTTCCATTGTGTATGGCGCGTTTGCTTTCACCATCATGGTGATGATCGGACTGCGTACCTCCCTGCTGGCCGGAATGCTAACTGTGGCTGTATTTATCATTCCCATCATCATCAGGGCTATGGATGAGGTGCTAAGGACCATCCCCCGCGGACTGATGGAGGCCTCCTTGTCGGTGGGCGCAACAAAAGGAGAGGTGGCGTACAAAATATTTATCCGGCAATCCTTTCCCGGACTGGTTACTGCGTTGCTGCTCTCCTTTGGCCGGGCAATTGGCGATGCCGCAGCGGTGCTCTTCACTGCCGGATTCACCGACAATATACCATCTTCCCTTACCCAGCCTGCAGCAACCCTTCCGCTATCCATTTTTTTTCAATTAGGTTCGCCCATGGAAGAAGTGAAAAATCGTGCTTATGCTGCTGCCATAATCCTTACCCTGATTGTTCTCCTGCTCTCGGTGGCATCCCGGTATTTCTCCCGGAGGTATAAAAAACACAGTATTAAATTCTGAGTATGAGCGAAACTATAAAGATAAATATCCGAGATCTCAACCTGCATGCAGGAAAGAACCATATTCTCAAAAATGTCAATATTTCTGTTCCGAAGAATAAGATCACGGTAATCCTTGGCCCGTCAGGTTGCGGCAAAACCACGCTGCTCAAAACACTCAACCGGCTTACCGATCTGAACCCGGAGATCAGGGTAACCGGCTCTATTCAAATCGACGAGGAAGATATCCTGCATACTACCAGCGACATTCACGACATAAGGAAACGTATGGGACTGCTTTCCCAGCGCCCGTACCCTCTTCCCATGTCGATATTTAATAATGTGGCTTTCGGACTGAAGATCAGCGGGAGGAGAAGGAAGAAAATACTGCATAAAAGGGTGGAGCATTACCTCCGGCAGGCAAGCCTTTGGGACGAGGTTCAACACCGGCTAAGGGAACCAGCCATTAGCCTGTCAATTGGTCAGCAGCAGAGGCTTTGCCTGGCACGCGGACTGGCTGTAGATCCCGATATCATCCTGGCCGATGAGCCTACATCGGCCCTCGACCCCGTATCCAGCGCTGCTATCGAAGAGAAATTTATCGAACTGAAGAATAATTATACCATCGTGGTGGTGACTCATATCCTGAGGCAGGCCAGGCGCATTGCCGATCATGTGGTGTTCATGTATATGGGCGAGGTGGTGGAACAGGGCCCGGCAGCGGAAATATTACACAATCCGCAAATGGAAAAGACCAGGCAATACTTAAATGGAGCCTTTTACTGACCAGCGTATGCCTTGAGATTGCTAATCGTAAAATCCAAAGTAATCTCTCGCGTTGAAATAGCTGATGTCTTCAACCATTTTACCCAGCCGGTTCATATCGTTGGGCAGCTCCCCTTTTTCAACGTCATTGCCCAGGAGGTTGCACAGTATCCGTCTGAAATACTCATGGCGCGGATAGGACAGGAAGCTGCGGCTGTCGGTGAGCATACCCACAAAGCGACTCAGTAACCCGAGTTGACTCAATGTATTCAATTGTCTTTCAATCCCGTCTTTCTGGTCCATAAACCACCAGCCGCTGCCGAACTGCATCTTGCCGGGAACTGACCCGTCGTTGAAATTGCCGCACATGGTTGCGATCATTTCATTATCGCGGGGATTGAGATTGTACAGGATGGTTTTGGCCAGACGTTGGTTCCGGTCCAGCCGGTCAAGGAATTTTGAAAGGGGGCGGGCCATTTCGGAATCTCCGATGGAGTCAAAGCCTTTGTCCGGTCCCAGTGCCTCGAACAGACGAAGCGAATTGTTTCGCAGTGCCCCGGTATGGAATTGCTGTACCCAGCCCCGTTCATGATCCATCAAGGCAAAATGTACCAGCATGGCCGATTTGAATTTGCGAATCTCCTCAGGCTGAACACTTTCGCCTTTTCTAGCCTTGATAAATATTTTATTTACTTCCGTTTCGGTATAATCTTCGGCAACCATGGTTTCCAGTCCGTGGTCGGATAGCCGGCATCCCATGGAATGAAAGAAATCATGCCGGCCCTGCAATGCATATAGCAGATCGTTCAGGTCTGCAATTTCAGTATTGGATGTTTCTTCCAGTTTTAGCAAATAAGCATTATAGGCATCGGGGTTTTCAATGGCCATGGCTTTGTCGGGCCTCCAGGCGGGCAAAACCATGATTTCAAATCCGTCCTTCCTTATGCGAAAATGATGTTCCAGGCTGTCTGCAGGATCATCGGTGGTGCAAATCACTTCAACCTTCATCATCCTGAGAAGGTTACGCACGCTATATGCAGGAGTACGCAGCATGGCATTGGCCTTTTCCCAAATTTCAGCGGCTGTGTCGGGATTCAGCAAAAGCTCAATTCCAAAGGTTCTTTTCAGTTCAAGGTGGGTCCAATGATAAAGCGGATTCCGGTATGCATAAGGAACCGTTTCCGCCCATTTCTGAAATTTCTCCCTGTCGGAGGCGTTGCCCGTGCAGTATTTTTCTTCCACTCCATTGGCCCGCATGGCCCTCCATTTGTAGTGATCACCTTCAAGCCAAATCTGTGCCAGGTTGTCGAACTGCCTGTCGGTGGCGATATCTTCGGGCGAGAGGTGGCAGTGGTAATCGATGATGGGCATCCTGGCTGCGTGCTCATGATAAAGAATTTCTGCGGTGCGGCTATGCAGGAGGAAGTTTTCGTCAAGGAATTTTTTCATTTCCGGTATTATATATTAATGCAGGTGTTTTTGACTGATGTATGATTGTTTGAAAATGACAGGGAAATGAAGCAGTCTTATACTTTGATGTACAAATTGCCATTCAGAGCAGGGCAGATGCATATGTTTGTGTTTACCTGGTATCCTGAATTTCTTTCCTGTACCCAAAGTTGTTACCCTGCTGGCTTTCCGTATCTGCGGGTTCAACAATGAACCTTTGTCTGCGACCTTTTCTGTAAAGGATCACACGCTCAGAACGGGGCATCAATATCTCCAGCAGATGTTCGCCTGCTTTTCTTACTCTTACCGGAGGTTTCGACTCAATGCCTAAGCTGTCGGCCGGAAGATCGGTCTGCAGTTTGCATGGCTTGCCGTCGAGACTTATGATGGAGATGAAATCGGTGCGCCCGTTGGCATATACTGCGCTTATCATATAGCTGCTGCCCGCCATGATCCCATGGAATGATATATTTTTCCATGCCTTGGGTATCCCAGGAAATACATACAGGGTACTGTCTTTATACTGAAGCAGCATTTTTTGAATAGTTGAAAGGGCTGTTTCGCTGGCATTTGCAGAATTGTCGGTTGATTTAAGGGTATTGGGAGTGAGCAGGGAGAGGTATTTTTCAAGTTGTTTCAGGGATGAGTCGGGGTGCCCTTCGGCTGCATAATCCAGAGCGGCCTCTGCCCAGCGTCGGTTCTTCATGGCCTGGCTGGGATCGCCTGGAAGGATTATCGGTACAGATCGGATTATGCCACAGGCAGCCTTGTATTTCTGTAGCCAGTAAAAATTCTCAAGCTTCAGGTCTGGCAGTGAAATAAACGTTTTTTCATAATACTGGTGCCACCAGCGCCGGTGCGAACTCACCAGGCTTTCAGAATTCACCAAGGTTCCGCGTTTTAATTCGCTGAACGCATCGAGTTCCCTGCCCTGACTGTTACTGGACACCGAAATAGAGGAAAAAAACCGTATTCCTTTATAATTTTTTTCCGTTACGGTTCCTATGGTATATTCAAGTCCCGGCCTGAGCTTCTGCCTGTACTGAACCATGTTTGCCCTGGTTTCCTTCAGCGTATTCCTGTTGCTGATGCAGGGTTTTGGAAGCTTTTCCCCATAGTCTCCAATAAGGGATATCTTCCCTACCGGAACTGGAATAAATTCCCAGTCTGCACTCTCTGCTCCAGTGAAATTAGCCTCGGTAACCAGCAGGGGAAGTGAACTGTGTACAAAAGCCCTTAGATTCAAGCTGCCTGAATCCGTTACTATTTTACCCTTCAATTCAGCGTTCCATATGTCGAATCTCAGGTTTATGCTTTGTATCCTGCCCCTGGTATGCAATGCAAATTGTCCAAGCATGAGGCGCGAAAAGAAATGTGCTCCCGGTGTGAGCGAACAGGTGTCTACTACATCGGAACGGTTCAGGTCAAACAGGATGACATGGTTATCCATCCCTTTATGTTTTTGATCCGGACTATGCACAATCACCCCCATCAGCGGGTTTCCAAGAACCGGGGCATCGTATATGCTCGGGGTCAGGGTATCCCAGATCATATCTTGCCGCTGCATCATCTTCTCCCAGGATACATCAAGCCTTACCCTTCCTTTGTCCCTGGGCGTACAACTCATAACTGCCAGGATGATAGCGGGCAGGATATAGAATGAAAGCCGGTTTCCCTTCAGTTTCTCCGTTCTGAAGTCAACAATTTTCATCATACCTGGAATGAAAAAAATAGATCATAAAGATAGCGATTTCCTGCTGCATTGGAAGAACCGGAGACTCACTCAAACTAAGAAGTTTCATTTTCTGATGTTTCTGATCCCAACCACAGATACAGCAGGAAGGCAGGAACAACATAAGGAAATATACCATACAGGGTGTCGCTTACGAAATGCGAATGTCTGTCAATGACTAGTTGAAAGGCGGTTGCATTCATATTGTTTTGCCAGTAAACGATTCCCTTTAAAGTTTAACGTATTTTTCAATTGTAACCTGGTTTACACCAATATCGTTTTTGCTCTCAACGCCCTTAAGGGTAAGGGTATCATGACTGAAACCGGCTTTGAAAGAAACGGTCAATCCTTCCCAGTCCCTGTAATTGCAGTATTCGAGGTGTTCGGTATAGGTGCTGTCGGTAAATGAGCATTCTCCTCCGCCGGATACGAAAGTCGCGGTAGTCGAATCCTTGCCCTTGTTCAGATCATGGTACAAAAAGGCAAAGTGTGAGCCAGTGATGATTTTGATCATTTTCTTACCATTCAGATTTTCTCTCAGGATAGTATCTTTTGTGTGCGATTCTGAAGAAAGCAGCCTCCATGTTCCGGCAAGCCTGCTCTTCAGATTTTCCTGACCCGGGTTGGAATGGCATGCAACAAGCAGCATAGTGGTAATACCCATAATAAATGCAATTGATTGTTTCATAGGATTTGGTTTAGTTGAAATTTAAAGATAAGAAATGAAATGAATATTTTCATCAGGCCGTGCAAGGTTGGCATCATTTACCTGTATGCAGGAGGACTGGCACGGATATGATATTATTCATATCAATGTATTCAGGAATAGGCTATATTAGCCTGATTTTCGCACCTGTGTTATGAGAAGGGTAATAATAAATAACATCAATTCAATGAAGCGGTTAATCCTCGTTATTTTTTCCTTCGGACTTCTGCTCAGCGTTTCTTCGCAGACGCAGCAGCCTGTAAAAGACTATACCCGGTTTGTAAACGTATTTATCGGCTCCGGCTCGGTCGATAGCCTGAGCTTGTCAGGAAGCAACTTTCCTGGAGCATGTTACCCTTTCGGACTTGTACAACTCAGTCCGGATACCCGCGAATATCCCGATGATCCCTGCAGTGGTTACGAATACAAGGATAAGACCATCGTAGGTTTCAGCCATACCCACCTGAGTGGAACGGGTTGTCCCGACCTGTACGATTTCTTGTTTATGCCTTATGGAGGTGAAATCAAATGGAAACCTGGGAGCGATGACGGTTCTGCGAAAGGATTCCGCTCTGCATACAGCCATGCGAATGAAAAAGCCTACCCCGGGTATTACAGTGTGCTGCTCGACGACTATAAGATCAGGGCTGAACTCACAGCCACCGAGCACTGCGGCATGCATCGCTATACTTTTTCCAACAACGATCCCTATCACCTCATGATCGACCTCGATCATTCGCTCACGCGTACCAGTCCTTACCGCTACTGCAAAATCATTACGGCACAGGTAAGGGTGGTCGACAATAAAACAGTGGAAGGATACCGCATCATTTCCGGCTGGGCCAAACTGCGGAAGGTGTATTTCAGGGCTGAGTTTTCCCGCCCGTTCACATCGCATGTGGTGAAAGCCGGTACTTACGAGTTTCCCAATGTGCCGGTTGCCAATCATGCCGATCTGCGCATTGTGCTGAACTTCGATAAGGATAATAACCAACCTCTTCTCGTGAAAGTAGGCCTTTCTTCTGTTTCGTCCGAAGGCGCCCG
>JAKAMP010000423.1 GCA_021812865.1 Bacteroidota bacterium
CTGCATAGGCAGGGTATCTGCATACCCCTTTGCCCTGAGCCTGATTAGAGGCAGTCCTGTTATCTCCTCCCTTGAATAGCCATAAACCTCGAGCGCCCGGTCATTGATTTCGATAATTTGCATGGAACCGTTAACAAGCAGATAAACGTCATTGGCATATTTAACGAGGTAATCAAAATGACTCCTTAAGGCCTGTTTTTCGAGTTCTGCAGCGAGCTGCATTTTCAGGGACTGGTGGCTGAGTCCTCTAATCCAAAGCCAGAGCAGCGCTCCCGAAAGCATAACCACCAGGCCCAGAATAATGCCAATGTAGGTCATTTGACGGTGAAGCGGAGCATAAATCTCCTGCTGATCGACCTTTGAAACCATTATCCAGGGCGTGCCCGGGATTTTAATAATCGCGGCCAGCACGGGAAATCCGTTATAATCAACACCCTCTACTGTGCCCTCAAATCCTCTTGCTCCAATAGCGGCTGGCAAATGCGGGCTGTTCAGGGGGAACTTAAGGTGCAAAGCCTGTTTTGAATTGTTTCGCAGTTTATTCAGATAAACCACGCTGTCGGCTTCTCTCCTTACAATCAATGTCTCGCTCGTTATGCTGGGTGTGGGCCAGGAATGAATGATTGGGAACAGTTTTCTTGAAGCATCTATCCTGAGATCCAGGCTGCCAGTCATCACGCTGTCATGACCCTTGAATACCAACAGAGGGATAAGAAGATCGAAGTGAAAGAAATTTGAGCCTGCCTGGTGCAGGTCGGTCATCACCGGCTGGTAGTTCTTCTTTATTTTCTGAAGGTTTTCCTTTAATAAATACCCCACATAGATGGGGCTGTCGGGAACATATAAGTGCGGATTGCCAGCTGTGTCAAAAAGAATGGCATCTTTATAATCGTAGTTTTCAACTCTCGCCCGGATGCTGTTTATGATATCCCTTTTTTCTGCCACCCGGGTTGTATCCTGGAAAAAACGACCAACCTGCATGGCCAGGCGTTGATCGCGGTGCAATACATCGGCATCATCCAACCTTTCTTTGCGCCACTGAACGATCTGGTCGACCTTCAAACGGGCAATCGCCATGAGTTCATTGCGTATCTCAGTCTCAGTCTTTTTTTGAAGAAAACGGAAATAGCCTATTCCGCCAATGATAATCAGCACAAACAGCATTGAAAAAAATATAATCAATCTCCAGGCGGCCGTCCCAGTGAACGGGTTCACTTTCCCTGCGGCTATATTGCTATCAGAAATATCCATAGTCATTTATTATACGGCCTGTAACACACCCTGAGGTCAACCTTATCTCCTTGTCTGAAATGTACCGGAAAACAAGACAAAATTAAAACCAAGTTACGCCATTTGAAAACCAACCCTTGAACTGGGATCATCCCTACATCTCTGCTGCACAAACTGACTGTGCCGAAAACCGAATCACCATTCTGTGATGTACTTCAAAAATAACTAATCCGCGTAAAAAATATTCCCCCTTTCAACAGGAATTGGTCAAAATTTTCAATTTTACAATATCTTTATCTATTGTGAATGTGTTCGTGTTTAGTTTAAATAATGTTATAAATGGCGGGAAGTTAGATGAAAAAAATTAAACTAACAAATTCTTTAGCAAAAAGTCATTCACTTGCAGGCATCAAGGCAGACGATGCTTTTCCGTCCGACTTGCAATTCCTTGCTGAGGTTTCGCATCATATGCATAATGCAGGCGCCATTGGGGAAATTGTGGACTTATTGGCCAAAACTCTGCATTCCCTGTTACCCGGCTGTATAATCATCATTTCAAAGAATGATGAAGCGACCCGGAGTTACACCCTGGCGGCATGGGCAGGCGTGAAGACCCACACAGAAAAAATACTTGACATCATCGGTTTTGATCCTACCCAAACCCGATTTTCCCTGGCCGATATGACCGAAACCGATCTCCAGTCATACTCGAACGGGAAGATCCATCGTCTCGACAATGGTTTATACCGGCTTTTCCAGGGCAAATTATCTATAACTGTATGCGGGGTACTTGCCAGTACCTTAGGTATTAAAGAAGTTTATACTATAGGGATATCGCACAGGAATTTTGATTATGGGAGTGTGGCATTGCTGTCGAAGACAAGGGATGAGGTTGAAAGCAAAGCGGTACAGGTGCAAATGATCATTGAGCAGGCATCGGCCATTGTGAGCCGCATGAAGACAGAGGAAACACTCAGGGCGAATGAAGCCAGCTTCAGGAAATTGAATGATAATCTTCCGCTCGTGATTGCACGGATAAACAGGGACTTGAGGTATATATATATTAACCAGGGAATTGAAATGATCACCGGACAGAAGCCCGGTTATTATTTGGGCAAGACAAACGAAGAACTGAAACTGGCGCCTGGCAACAAGAAGGTATGGGATCAAAACCTCAGGAAGGCTTTCAGAACAGGAAATCCCTGCTCATTTGAATTTATGTCGAACAGTCATCAAATGGGAAGATCCTTTCTGGTCAGACTTTTCCCGGAAACGGATACGGATGGCACAGCGCAAACAGTTCTTGCCATGGTGCAGGACACCACTGAACAAAAACAGGCTCAAAAAGCGCTCATGGAGAGTGAAGAACGATTCAGGATACTCTTTGAAATGGCGCCGGTAGGATACCAGTCCCTTGACAGCGAAGGGCGTTTCATAGCGATAAACCAGACCTGGATAGACACTTTCGGGTACACAAAGGATGAAATTATTGGCAAATGGTTTGGCGATTTCCTTGTACCCCGTTACCAGGGCGCTTTCAGGAAAAGATTTCAGCTCTTCAAGCAGCAAGGAAACATTCACTCGGAATTTGAAATGGTGAAGAAGAATGGTTCGGTGATGTATGCTGCATTTGAAGGCCGTATTGGGCATACCCCCGATGGCCGGTTTCTTCAGACTCATTGCGTATTGACTGACATCACTGAGCAGAAAAAAGCTGAACAGGCTCTTATCGAGAGCGAAAGAATTCTTTCCACCCTCATAAGCAATCTGCCGGGGATGGTTTACCGGAGCCGGAATGATGAAAAACACAACTTTGAGTTTGTCAGCGAGGGCTGCAGGGAAATTACCGGGATGGCCCCGGAAAAACTCATTTCACAGAAAGTCAGTTATGACAACCTGATTCACCCCGATGACCTGGGAAAGGTGATAAACAGCATAAGCAGGGCGCTTTCCAAAGGGATTCCTTTCCAGCTGGTTTACCGATTAACTGACATGAATGGCCAGTTGCGTTGGGTAAGTGAGCAGGGGCAAGGTATACCGGGACCAAATCAGCGTTCTTTGACCCTGGTTGGATTTGTGTACGACATTACGGACCAGATGAAAACCCGTGAGGCCCTGCAGGAAAGCGAAGAGATTTTCAGTAAATTTATGGAGTATAGCCCGATCTACCTATATTTCAAGGATCAGAACGGAAGAGCCATTC
>JAKAMP010000424.1 GCA_021812865.1 Bacteroidota bacterium
TATTCTCTGTTGAGCCTTTATAGTAACTTCCGTCTTTTTCACTTTTCAGGACATAGGAATAGTACATGTCCTTTTAGATTTGTACCCGGAGCGGGAATTGAACCCGCACAACCATTACTGGTTACAGGATTTTAAGTCCTGCGCGTCTACCTATTCCGCCATCCGGGCAAAAAAAAACCTCCTCAACATCCCTATTCAGGTTTGCCTTGGAGGAGTTTGAGCGGGAAACGGGACTCGGACCCGCGACCCCGACCTTGGCAAGGTCGTGCTCTACCAACTGAGCTATTCCCGCATTATTTCAATCTTCTCAACTCCACCAGTAATCACACCGTTGTGTTCTTAATGGGATTGCAAATTTAAGAGTTTTTTCAATACTTCAAAAAATCACCTAAGAATTTATTTTCACTCCTGTGTGGAATAGCCCGAAAAGATGCGCATTACCTGCTCCACATAGGTTCGCGATACAGGAATGATGTTCTTTTCCGGCACATCCATTTCAATTACCAGTCCATCTCTCTCCTTGCGGATAATCTTCAGCCGGTCGAAATTTACCATATACGACCGGTGGCAGCGTATCACTCCGGCCTCTTTCAACCCCTGCTCCATATTCTTCAACGTATTCCTGATCATGTACTTCGATCGCCTGTTATGATCCTGGTAGTGGATGATCACATAATTATCCGCTGCTTCAAGGTACAGAAGATCATGGGCCTTCAGCGAAAACCGCAGTTCACCTTTCTCATCATGAAAGGGGATCATCGCCATGGAAAAGGTCTTGGGTACGCCAGCGTTTTCAAGTTTTTCCAGCTTCCGGTTCTTTTCCATCCAGGAAAAATACAACCAGGTGATGGTATAAGGAATAAGCAGTACCAGCAAGGTGGTGGTAAGTGAGGATTTGAATACCACGATGAAATCCGTTTGTGTGTCCAGCACCGCTTCCTGAAGAATAGTATATACCATGGCCATGCTGATGATCTCGGCCGCAATCCACAAGGCATATCTTCCATAGGTTAGCGGATTCCGTTTGTAAACATGGTACATGATCACCCTGCTGATCACCACCACCAGAACGCCCGTAAGTATTACAAGACTGGATGAGAAAAATAGCTGGAGGTTGGTGACATTGTACCAGGTATCTACTCCAAAGGGAGCATAGAGATTGATAAACACCAGTGCAAACAACGCAGTGAAAAGAATATGCCTGACAATATTCGTTTTCGAATTGAGGTAAGCCGGTACTTTTAATTCAATCAGAAGCATGAGAACCCATATAACATCTTTCAAAGGTAGTTCATTTTCATTTACATTCACCCCACAATCTGTCTCAAATTTCAGAACCACCCCGCCATATAAAATTTCACCCCGCTAAATCAATTTTCACCCCTTAAAACTCCGCAAAACTCCCATTTTATGCCTCGTAGAGATATTCAGGGATTACTTTTACCAAAAAGCAAACGATGCAATTCACTGAATACTATACCTTTTTAAAGAGTGTTTTCAATCCAGGCTCGGGAACAAACCTGATTCCGGGTTCAAACACGGAAATCCGGTTCTGCCTGTTTGAATCCCCGGCAGAAATTTCCCCTGAAACCGAAATGCTGCATGAAATACGTAAAAGAATTGAAGGAGGGGAAGAGGATCAAATGATCCTGGAGAACCATGCCTTTTATTACCCGGTTTTTATGCCTGCCTCAGGAAAAAAACTGCAGAGCGCCATCCTTCTGCTTCATGGACTGAATGAGCGCAAATGGGACAAGTACCTTACCTGGGCACAGAACCTGGTGGAACAGACCGGCAGGGCAGTTATTCTTTTTCCCACTTCCTTTCATATCAACCGGAGCCCGGTACGCTGGCTCGACCCCCGACAGCTCACCTTAAAGGTGGAAGAACGCAAAAAAAAATATTCCGAAATCCAGGAATCGACCTTTGCCAACCTCACTTTGAGTGAGAGGCTTACCGAAAGTCCTGAACGGTTTTTCCTCTCCGGACTGGAAACTGCCAACGACATCACTTCGCTTATGCACGAAATAAAAGCAGGAGAACATCCTCTCTTTGCTGAAAACACCAAGGTGGATTTTTTTGCCTATTCCATTGGCGGTTTGCTCGCCCAGGTATTGAAAATGGCCAATCCGGATAATCTTTATACCGATTCAAAATTATTTCTTTTCTGTGCCGGATCGGTATTCGAATCGATGAACGGGGTTTCCAGGGTGATCATGGACAGTGAAGCCAATGAAAGGATTCACCGGTACTACGAAACTGAGATGGAGGAAGAGATCAGCAGGCCGGGGATTTTCCGTAACACATTCAACGAGAGCAGATTGGCCAGAGCCTTTCGATCCATGATCGGATTTGCCCGCCATAGCGCGGAAAGGGAAAAATTATTTGAGAATTTCAGTCACCAGGTTTATGCCATTGCCCTGAGGGACGATAAGGTTATTCCTGCCCTGCAGATCGGTAAAACATTGAACCCCGGTGGAAGGCTTAGGCGTTCAACAATGGAAGTTCTTCATTTCGATTACCCTTATATTCACGAAATGCCATTCCCGGTAAAGATTGCAGGAATTGAAAAAAAGGTAAATGAAGCCTTCAGTCTCATTTTTGGCAAAGCGGCTGCCTTTCTTGCCTGAATCCTGAAAGGAAGGCGGTACCCTGCCGTCAACCTCAACCTTTTAATGTTCAGAGGCCGGAAATTTTCTTGATCTCGTTCAGCTTGTTCAGGGCTTCTATGGGGGTGAGGTTATTCACGTCGATGTGCTTGATCTGATCCCTGATTTGTTTGAGGATCGGATCATCGAGCTGGAAGAAGCTGAGTTGCATGCCTTCCCGGTGTGCAGCTATTTCATCAACAGGTTTGGCCAACTGTTCCCTGCTGTTGCCCGTTTCCATTTCCTTCAGTATCTCCCCTGCCCTTTTCACGAGACTTTTGGGCATGCCTGCCATCTGTGCCACATGGATTCCGAAGCTATGTTCGCTGCCTCCCGGTGCCAGTTTACGAAGGAAGATTACCCTATTGCCCACCTCCCGTATGGAAACATGAAAATTCCGGATGCGGGAGAATGTTTTTTCCATCTCGTTCAGTTCATGGTAATGGGTGGCGAACAAGGTTTTTGCGCGGGCCAGGGGGTGTTCATGAATGTATTCCACCATAGCCCAGGCTATGGATATGCCATCGTATGTACTGGTTCCGCGTCCGATTTCATCGAGCAGGATCAGGCTGCGCGTGCTTATGTTGTTCAGGATGCTTGCTGTTTCGGTCATTTCAACCATGAAGGTGGACTCGCCTAATGAAATATTGTCGGAAGCGCCCACACGGGTGAATATCTTATCGACCATGCCAATATGCGCCTCAGTCGCAGGCACAAAGCAGCCCATCTGGGCCATCAGCACAATCAGGGCGGTTTGCCGCAGCAGCGCCGATTTACCCGACATG
>JAKAMP010000425.1 GCA_021812865.1 Bacteroidota bacterium
GGATTATCGAACGATGGGTAAGAAAAGGAGGAGTGCTTGTGCTTATGGGCAATGACGCTCTGAATTGCGAATTTACACACCTGAACCGGCTTTCCGGAAGGTTCGGCATCCTTTTTAACCATGTAACCCTGCACCGGGTAACCGGCAACGACCCGGAAACCGCCGCTTCAGGGAATCTGCCCGGTCACCCTGTATTCCAGGGCGTGAATAAAATCTTTATGAAGGAAGTCTCCTCCTTATCGCTGAAACCTCCAGCCAAAGCAGTTCTGACCGAAAAGGGCTCAGTGCTTATGGCCGAGAGCCGGATCGGAAAAGGAATGGTCTTTGCCATTGGCGATCCCTGGATTTACAATGAATACATCGATAATGAAAGATTGCCCCGGGACATCAATAACCGCCAAGCCGCTGCAAACTTCACACACTATCTCATTGGTCATATTCGAAAACAGCGCTGACGCTGCCTTTGATCAAAGATACTCCCCTTTTGTTCTTAAAATCTTTCAAAACATATCCCGGTAATAGAATAATTTAAAGGCTGGAAGTCCGTTTTAAATCCGTTTCAGCAATAATCGATTATGCTATGATCAAAATGCGGTAAGCATTGTTATTCTGAAGCGTCATTTTAATGCCCGTCAATTTGAGCCTATTCATCCATTTTCTTCTTAAATTATTCCCCGGAATATTTCTTGTCACTTTATTGTCTTATGCTTTTCCAGCCAGGGCTGAGGGTGATAAACTCATGACTTTTAGCGGATTTGTAAAAGACTCCGTCTCGGGGGAAGCGCTGATAGGCGCCGTAGTGTACCCCCTGGAGAAACCCGGTACTGGGATTTCCACCAATGCCTATGGCTATTTTTCTCTTTCCCTGCCGGCCGCAAAGTATACCTTTGTTTGCCAGTACCTGGGCTATGAGAAGAAAATGATCTCTGTGGAACTTTCCCATAACGTGGATATGACCCTCTTCATGTCTCAGGTGTCGGTTCAGCTCAGCGAGGTGGTGGTTTCGGGGGAAAGAAATAACCATAACATCGTGAACAACGAGGTGATGCAAAAGCTCAATGTGCAGGAAATGCAGTCCATCCCTGTAATCTTTGGGGAAAAGGACATTATGAAGACCCTGCAGCTTCTTCCCGGCATCAAATCGGCGGGCGAAGGCAATTCGGGCTTCTACGTAAGGGGAGGCGGGGCCGATCAGAACCTGATCCTGCTCGATGAAGCGCCTATATACAATGCATCCCACCTGCTGGGCTTTTTTTCCACCTTCAATTCCGACGCCATAAAGGATGTTACCGCGTATAAGGGCGGCTTCCCTGCCGAATACGGAGGAAGACTTTCCTCGGTGATCGATGTGCGTATGAACGAAGGCAATGACCGGGAATACCATGTATCGGGCGGAATCGGGCTTATTGCCTCGCGCATTGCGGTTGAAGGTCCCATTGTGAAGAACAAGGGATCGTTTATGATCTCCGCACGAAGAACCTATGCCGATATGTTCCTGAAGCTTTCCAAAGATACCACCGTGAACCGGAGCAGCCTCTATTTCTATGACATCAACATGAAGGCCAATTACCAGGTTTCTCCAAAAGACAGGTTGTACCTGTCGTGTTACCTTGGAAGGGACAATTTCGGCTTCAACAGCACCATTGGGATCGACTGGGGCAATACTACGGCCACCATGCGCTGGAACCACCTGCTCAATGCAAAACTATTCTCCAACACCTCGTTGATTTTCAGCAGGTACAGCAATAATATCAGCGTTTCAGTAGCCAGCCTTTCCATGCATGTGCTTTCCGAAATACAGGACTGGAACCTGAAAGAGGATTTCCATTATTTCCTCAATACCAGCAATACGCTCAAATTCGGGTTCAATTCCATCTATCACACTTTCATCCCGGGCAAAGTCGACGGATCGAGTATTTTCCATGTGCTACCCATGGACCGGAAATACGCCCTCGAAAATGCCGTGTATATTACCAATGATCAGACCCTTTCGCCTCATTTCAAGCTTACCTATGGACTTCGATATTCCCTGTTCAGCTCTCTCGGGCCGGGAACGGTATTCCAATACAATGCCCAGAATGATGTGGTGGATTCAACGGTATATCCCAGGGGAAAGATTTACAGTACCTACGGGGGACTTGAGCCGAGAATCATCATGAACATCATCGTGAACGATTCCAATTCGGTGAAAATAACCTATGCCCGCACCCGGCAATACCTTCACCTGCTGCAGAATGCCACCTCCTCAACCCCCATGGATCTGTGGATGCCCAGCAGCGTAAATATTCTTCCCGAGATTGCCGACCAGGTTTCGCTGGGCTATTTCAGGAACCTCAGGGATAATATGTTCGAGTTTTCCACGGAAATTTATTACAAGGTGATGCAGCACCAGATCGATTACCAGAACGGGGCAAACCTGATGCTTAACAATAAGGTGGAATCCCTGCTCACATTCGGGCGCGGCTGGAGCTATGGAGCGGAGTTCCTGCTGAGAAAGAAAACCGGTCGCCTTACCGGCTGGGTAGGATATACCTGGTCGCGGACTTACAGAAAATTCAACGATATAAACAATGGATTAGCCTTCCCGGCTAAGCAGGACAGGCCTAACGAGATATCCATCGTGGGAATTTACCAGCTCGCACCACATCTCACTGCCTCGGCCACCTGGGTTTTCTATAACGGCAGCGCGGTTACCTTTCCCAGCGGCCGGTATATTGTCGATGGTAACGTGGTTCCATACTACACCAGCAGGAACGGCTACCGGATGCCCAATTATCACCGGCTGGACTTTGGCCTGACCTGGGAACATCGCAAATCTGCCCGTTTTGAAAGCAGCTGGAACTTTTCTATTTACAACGTGTATGCCCGGGAAAACGCTTTCGCCATCAATTTCCAGCCCGATCCGAACGACCCAACCCGCATGCAGGCGGTGCAACTGTCGTTGTTCCGTTTCGTTCCTTCCATTACCTATAACTTCAAATTTTAACTTTGCCTTCATGCTGCGGAAATTAACTTATACATATTCACCCCTGAAAACACTCCGGTTATGGCACGCTCTCCTGTTAATGCCTGTAATAATCCTTAACTCCTGCCAGAAAGTGGTGAATATCGATCTGAACGAGGCATTTCCCCATATCGTGATCGAAGGCCTGATTTCCGACAGTCTGGGTCCCTACATGGTAAAGCTTACCCTCAGCGGAAGCTATTACAACCAGCCGGTAATTAATCCTGTAACAGGTGCACAGGTGATGATCAGCGATCTCACGGCCGGCATGACCGATACGCTCAATGAAACCATTCCTGGCGTCTATCTCACTTCGAAAACAAGGGGAATACCTGGCCATACATACCAGCTTATGGTCCTTTCAGGAGAAAAAATCTATTCCGCCGAATCGACCATGCATGCCCATGTTCCTATCGATTCCCT
>JAKAMP010000426.1 GCA_021812865.1 Bacteroidota bacterium
GGTTGGCCGCCACCGAAGAAGTAACAAGAGTAAGCCTCAACCAGATCGGCAAATCGGTGTCCCAAAACCTGAACCTCCTGAATGATGGTATAGCCGATGTTTATCATTCTTTTTTTATAAATACCCTGATGGTTCAGATCATACTGCTTCTGCTGCTGGCATTGGCAATTATGATTTTTATCTGGCGTTTTTCAGGTTCACAGGTTCAGTCCCTCGCCAGGCTCGGAGAACTTTTACATGACCTGGTGTCCGGGAAATTGCCTGATAGTGTGGAACTGGGCAAGGAAGAGGAATACGTTAACATGACCGCATTCCTCCGGCAATTTATTGATGATCTTCAGCATAAGGCCAATTTTGCTGCGCAGATAGGTCGCGGCAATTTCCAAACCAGTTATCACCCCCTTAGCGAGGATGATATCCTCGGCAACTCACTGATCGAAATGCAGAGCAGCCTGCATAAGGCCCGGATTGAACAGGAAAAGCACCAGGTTGAAGAAGAAAAGCGTCGGTGGATTAATGAGGGCCTGGCCCGTTTTGCCGAAGTCCTACGATCGGGCAATAACAACCTCAGCGAGCTGGCCGATCAGATTATCCAGAACCTGATACGATATCTGCATGCCAACCAGGGCGGACTTTTCCTATTAAGCAACGAGGCTGGTTCCGACCCCGTACTGGAACTAACGGCCACCTTTGCTTATAACCGAAAGAAATATCTCAGGAAGCGAATTGCTCTTGGAGAGGGAGTGCTGGGTACCTGCGCCCTGGAAAAGGAAACTATCCTGCTTACCGAAATTCCTGCAGATTATATTGAGGTAACTTCAGGGTTGGGAGAAGCAACCCCGAATTGCCTGGTGCTGGTTCCCCTGAAACTGGAGACGGAACTGCTGGGGGTGATTGAAATTGCCTCTTTCGAATCCATACAGCCTCATGAGATTGATTTTCTTGAGAAAATCGCTGCCAGCATTGCGTCGACCATTTCTTCCGTGAGGATCAACACCCGTACCTCCAATCTCCTGGTTCAGTCACAGCAACAAGCTCAGGAACTGGCCGAGAAAGAGGAAGAGATGAGGCAGAGTATGGAGGAACTACAGGCTACTCAGGAAGAATCGGCCAGGAGAGAAATGGAAATCACAGGCATACTCAATGCCATCAACCATTCTTCCATTGTGATTGAATTCGATCCCGACGGAAAGATCATCGATACCAATGATAAGTTGCTTGACCTGCTTGGAGCATCAAGGGAATCCATTGTTGGCAAACGGTACAGCGATATCGTTATGCTTGATACACGCAGCGAAGCCTATCATAAATTATGGGCTGAACTGCGGGAAGGTATTTACCAGTCGAGAATTGAGAATATCAGGACCTCAAATAACCGGGAACTCTGGCTTTCTGTTAATTTTACCCCCATTCTTGACCGGGATCGAAAGCCCTATAAGATTATGTGCATTGCTTCCGATATCTCGGAGAGCAAGATTCAGGAGATGAACCTGAAACGTCAGTCTGACGTGATTGCACGGAAGAACATTGAACTTGAATCGCTTACCGAGGCGGTTGACGAATCGCTGATCAAATGCATTTACGATACAACAGCCTGTATTGTCGATGCAAATGAAAACTACGAAAAAACTACAGGTTTCAGCAAGAGCGAACTGTTGGGAAAAGAAAACAAGTCTTTCCTGAAACCCGACGAAGAGGAGCAATTCCGGAAAATATGGGCCGAGGTAATGAAAGGGAAGGTATATACCGGTGTTCTGAAGAGAACCAGACCTACAGGCGAAGAACTCTGGCTTATGTCGAATTTTACCCCCGTGAAGGATGAGAAAGGAAATATTTATAAAGTATATTTTCTTGCACAGGATATAACCGAAAAGAAACTGAAGTATAAGTTGCTGGAGGAGGCTAACAGGGAAATTGAACGACTCAGGAAGCAGATAAAAGACTGATCATGAGCGGAAACGAATTAGGCATTGTTGACACAAGAAACATTATCCGGCTGGTGAATGAATTGTACCAGTACGATTTTTCTGATTTTGCCCTCACGTCCTTCAAAAGGAGACTTGAACGGATGATGGAGATGCATAACCTCAAATATGCCGATCAGTTTTTATTGAGATTCCGGGAGGATCCATCCTTTCTGGGAATTTTTCTGAACGATATCGTGGTTGAACCTACAGAAATGTTCCGTGATCCTTCTCTTTGGAGGCTGCTTCGCGATGAATACCTTCCTGCATTGATACAGCAGTCAGCCACCATAAAGGTCTGGTTTCCCCAGTTGTCCTCTGCTGAGGAGCTGATATCTTTCGTGATTCTCGTAAAAGAATCAGGATACCAGGATAATGTTGCCCTTACAGCTACCAGCCTGAGCGACTACAGTCTGGAAGAAATGAAAAGGGGCAAAGTCAGGCTGAATAAAATGGAAGTGAGTGAAGATAATTATATCCGGTATCATGGCAGGGCCAAGTTGTCCGATTATTATAGAGTTTCGGAAGGGTATGCATGGTTTGATCAGGAATTGCTGGCAAAGGTGAATTTTATGCGGCAGAATCTGAGTTTTGAGAATGTTACTCGTTCAAATGATATGATCTTCTTCAGGAACAAGCTTCTTTATTTTAATCAGACCTTGCAGGATAAGGTTTTGAAAGCCTTGTATGAAAGCTTAGCTTTCAACGGGCATATAGTTCTTGGAATAAGGGAAAGGGCAAACTGGAATGATCCGGCAAAGAGTTTGAGGGCATTGAACGAGGAAGAAAGCATTTATGTGAGAAAATAATCAGAAATAAAAATGTACAGGGCAATCATGATAGGAGGTTCAGCAGGCAGTTTCCAGGTGGTGGTGAAAATTTTAAATTCCCTGCCATCCGGTTACCCCCTGCCTTTATTTCTCTCCCTGCACAGGTTGAAGCACGTACGATCGGGATTTGTGGAAGCGTTGTCAATCAAATCGGGTATCCCGGTTGTGGAACCTTTCGATAAAGAAACCATTCGGCCAGGTAGGGCATACCTCGCCCCGGCCAATTATCATATGTACATTGAACTGGGCAACAAAATTGCCCTGTCAACGGAAGAAACAGTGAATCACTCAAGGCCTTCCATCGATCTTTCCTTCCATACTGCAGCGGTTGCTTACAGAGAGAAACTGGTAGGGATCATACTTTCAGGCGCCAACCGGGATGGGGCAGCAGGTCTTAAAAAGGTGAAAGAAATGGGAGGACTGTGCATCGTTCAGGATCCTCAGGAGTGTGAAGTGCGCACCATGACAGAGGCGTCTCTTCAGGTAACCCCGGTAGACCATATTATGAAAACAGAACAAATCATTGAGTTTTTGAAGAAATTATGAGGAACAGAGGAATACATAACCTAACAGGTATCCTTGCCCTGCTGGCAGCCCTGGTGGCCATAGCGGTACTGTTTGGC
>JAKAMP010000427.1 GCA_021812865.1 Bacteroidota bacterium
CGCATTTATATTACAACCGGTATTTGAGGTATTAAGTCCATGTTTCGAAGCTGAGGTTCATAAATTTGTAAGAGGTATTATTGATTGCGATGGTATGTATTCATTTCCTTCTGCCCATACTGCCAATAATTTTGGTATGGTTGCTTTTTGGTTTTGGTCTTTGTTCAAAATAACAGGAAAGAAATGGAAATGGCTCTGGGTTTGGGTTTCATTAATTGGTTATGCACAAATTTATGTAGGCAGGCATTTTCCTTCCGATATAGCAGCCGGCGCTTTGCTGGGTTTGTTTCTGGGCGCTGCCATGTGTTTCCTTCAGCTTAAGTTCTCCCTCATCAAGCTCCAGGGATCAGGCTCATTCGTGATCGATGCCTATCCCGTGGTCATGAAATTTTCTGATTTTGCCATGGTTTTTATTACCGTACTCCTTATTGGCCTCATCGCTGCCTGGTACCCTGTAAGATTCATCTCCCGCCGCCAGCTCTTCAGCTCGGTACAGCTCTGATACGGAACCTCAGTCCCCACCGGTCACCACATCCTTCCGCTGGTCAAGCTATGGACATTCAGTTGCCAAGCCAAAGGTTAATACCCATCATTGAAAAATGTTCCCAAAATCCCTGTCCATGCCAACCAAACGTCAGGATACCTCCGGATTTCATCAATTGCAGTCCGGGTGATGATGACCATAACCAGAAACCCTCAACATCAGACCCGAAACAAAAAGTACTATGCATCGGCCAAACTGTGGCCAACCCATCGTCAGCCAATTGTAAAATCCCCACAACGAATAACATTGCCTTCACGCTAACCCCTTGCGGAACAACCCGACCGAACGACTGCACGACTGCACAACCGCACCACATCCTTTCTGCCCACTACGATGATGAATTCCATAGGCTTGAAATTCTCCGAATCTTTGAATCCCCGAATCCCCAAACATCCCTCCGGAATTAAATATGTTAATAAGTTTTTCTCCACCCCCGAATACTATGTTCTAAATCATCTAACTTTACCGTTTAAACTCAGTCATAATGAATAACATGACTGCTTTCTCTTCAAACTTTTCTGTAAAAAAGGGAAAAACAGCGGCAAAATGAAGAGCAACACGCTGAAACATATTTTTTAACAAGCCGTATGAGTTATTAACATATCTCAGATTTTATTTGATTAATTGGATCAGGAAATATCGAAAATACTTTTGCATAAAATGGATATACTTCGCCGAAAACTAACAGTTGCTGTTCTTCTCATGCTGTTCGGAGTGATGGCCTATGCACAGCAACCAGTAATCAAATCTTCTTTTCCAACCAGTGTATCCCCATGCAGCAGTTCCATCAATGGAACCTGCACAATTAGCATTGCCAGAAATGGCTATACTACATTCGCTTATGAAATTAGAAAAACAATTTCTGTTACATACGCAAACTCGGGACCAACTACGGATTCTATTTATACTTTTACCAATCTCGAAAAAAGTCCTTACATATTATTTGTATATTACCAAACTTCGCCCACTACCTGGGGAGGCGTAGTTGGTGGTTTTACCGTGGATGGCCCTTCAGCCCTGAGTTTTACTTCACAGAATGCTACGAATATAACCTGCACCGGACTTACCGATGGAAAGGTCAATGTATCTGCCTCCGGCGAAACCAATGTGATTACCTATTCTTTGTACAATTCGCTTTCTGCCTTAGTAGCCAGCAACTCTACCGGAAGCTTCACAGGTCTTGCCAAAGATACCTATACTGCACAGGCTACCGATGCCACCTGTCCTGGCACGGCTACCAGTTCATCCCTCACAGTTAATGAGCCTGCTGTGATCAGTATTGCCAGTTCAGGTAGCGCCAATGTAACCTGCAATGGTTCTGCCAACGGATCGGTCAGTGTAAGCGCTGCCGGGGGAACTTCTCCATATTCCTATACCCTTGCCCCGGGAGGAACCACCAATGTCACAGGATCTTTTTCCGGGCTCGCCCCAAATACCTATACGGTTTCTGTTACTGACGCCAACAGCTGTCCTTCAGCTACTGCCGGCCCGCTTACCATTACCGAACCTGCAGTAATCGCTGCGACATTAGCATCCACCAATATTACCTGTAACAGCGCCAGCGACGGTACCATTACTATTTCGTCGCCATCCGGTGGTTCAGGCAACTATGAATATACTATCAACGGAACTTCCTGGCAGTCATCCGGTAACTTCTCCTCCCTGGCTGCAGGTACTTATAATGTACAGATACGCGACCAGGTTTATCCCTCCTGTGTGATCGTACTTAACTCTTCCCTTACCCTCACGCAGCCCGCAGCCATGACCGCCTCGGTCAGTTCGGGAAATGTTACTTGCAACGGCGGTAACAACGGCAGTATTACCATCACCGGAGCCTCGGGCGGTTCGGGCGTATACGAATACACCATTGACGGAACCACTTGGCAATCTTCTGGTTCCTTTACTGGTCTTGCCGTAGGTACCTATAATGTTCAGATGCGCGATAAAAACACACCTTCCTGCGTGAAGGTGCTCAATAGCGCGCTTATAATTACCGAACCGACAGCGCTCGCAGCGACGGTAACCAGCGTAAACGTCACTATTTGTGCAGGATATAACAATGGTTCCATTACCATTTCTTCTCCCAGCGGCGGTTCCGGAGTGTATGAATATACCATAAACGGAACAACCTGGCAGACTTCAGGATCCTTCCTTAACTTGTATGCCGGCACGTACAATGTGCAGATGCGCGATAAGAACGCACCAACCTGTATCAAAGTGCTTAATCCGGCCCTGGTGATTACCCAGCCTGCTCCCCTTACAGCCACCATCACCAAAACCGATGTGACCTGTTATGGCGGCAGCAATGGCTCCATCGTGCTCTCATCCCCCTCCGGAGGATCGGGATTCTACCAGTATTCCATTAACGGCGGACTCAACTGGCAGACAGGAAAGAATTTCCTGAACTTGTTTGCCAGTACCTACAATGTGCATATGCGAAATACGCTTACCCCATATTGTGAAGCCACCCTTAATCCCGCCCTGGCGATTACGCAGCCCGCCCAGCTCAATGCCTCGGTTGCTTCATTGAATGTTACCTGCAACGGCGCCAACAACGGATCCATTACCTTCAACACTCCTACCGGAGGATCGGGTACATTTGAATTTTCAATTAACGGAGGTTCCACCTGGCAGGCATCTGGCAGCTTCACCAGCCTTGCTCCCGGTTCTTACACGGCTATGATCCGCGACGCAGCCGTACCTACCTGCTCCCGTATCCTCTCCACTGTAAATATCACCGAACCTGCTGCGCTAAATGCCACGGTTTCAAGTTCTAATGTCACCTGCTTCGGCGGAAATGACGGCTCGATTACCGTTTCAGCTCCCACCGGAGGCTCAGGTTCCTTTGAATATACCATCGATGGCACTACCTG